>JAPPJA010000577.1 GCA_028874675.1 Chloroflexota bacterium | reverse complement strand
CAGAACCTGTTCTGGGCCTTCATCTACAACGTGCTGCTGATTCCGGTGGCTGCGGGAATTTTGTACCCAGTGTTCGCGGCGCTGGGGGGCGTTCCCGCGAGCCTGGAGTTCTTCTTTGGAGACCAGGGATTCCTGAATCCGGTGCTGGCGGCCATGGCCATGGCCTTCAGTTCAGTGACGGTAGTGAGCAACTCGCTGCGGTTGAGGAAGGCGGAGGTGTAGGCGGGGAACAGTCGGAGGCCGTGCAGGAAGGGAAGGCAGTTCTAGCCAGGAAGAGGTTTGACATGCTTCTGCAGCCAGTCCTTCAACTCTTCGAAGTTAAAGGCGCCGGTATCGAACAGCCGCATGAAAAAGTTATGAGCCTGCTCTTTTTCACATTCAATAAAGTGGCCGTTCAAACGCAAGAAAACGTCAACTCCCGCGAAGGCCACCCTCTTGTTGCCGTCCACAAAGGGATGGTTCATTGCCAAGCTTTCCATCAACGCCGAAGCTTCTTCAATCAGGTCGGTGTAGTAACCAATCTGGGGCCGCATCAGTGCGGCCTCCAGGGCTCCCATATCGCGAATTCCCGGTGAGCCTCCAAATCGGTCGATCAAAGCCGCGTGAATGGCCAGGATTTCCTCAAGGGACGGGAATCTTTGGCTCATTGGGCCAACAGATCATACAGGCGCTCATTGCGGTCAACACTGGCCTGGAAATGGTGCATTACCTCCGGGCGAATATTTCCCGAGTTCTTGTCCTCGATGTAGTGGCGCATGGCTTCTTCGAGAACCGTCTGGAATTGGCGTCCCTCTCTCCTGGCGATTTCCCGCATTTCATCCAGGATTTCCGGCGGCGCCTGGCTGGAAAACTTCTGCCGCGCTGCAGCCATTATGTTACTCTCCTCAAGGGCCGCCCAACGGCCGGGTGCTTGGCTAATGCGGGTTCGGTGTTTCAAGAGCCAATGGGGCGCTACACCCCCGGGCCGTTACCGCTGGGCGGCTTCCCGGCGCTTGTTCAGGAAAAGTATCAGCCAGATCAGGTTGCCGACGAAGAGGGCGCCGGATAGGAACCACAGCGCTGTGCCCGCGATGGGATTCAATGCCAGCCCAACTCCCAGGCCCACGTAGAATATGACCACGGCCAGCAGGGCCAGCGCCACGTGCACGGCGATCCTAATTCCGGTTTTCATTTCCCCAGCCTCACTTCAGCCTTTACCGGTGGCGGCGGTGGCGCGACGCTCCCGAACCGGGCGGTTCAGGCGGCCGCGCCGCAACAGCGCTTGTACTTCTTGCCGCTGTTGCAGGGACACCTGGAGTTGCGGCCCACCTTGGCTCCTCCCACCGCCTGTCGTCCGTTGCCGGTCACCTTCTGCATGGGGCTGGCCTTGGCGGAGTCGGACGGCCTACGGGCGGCGGCAGCGGGGCGCTGGTTCACGGTAACGTGGAAAAGGGAGTGGACCACGTCCTGCTGCATGCGGTGGAGCAATTCCTGGAAAGTCTTGTGACCCTCGGTGCGGTACATCACCAGGGGATCGCGCTGGCCGTAGGCGTGGAGGCCGATGCCCGTGCGCAGATTTTCCATGGTGGTGAGGTGGTTGACCCAGTGGAGGTCTATGGCCCGCAGCAGGAGGAGACGTTCCAGCACGCGCATTTCTTCCGAACCCATCTGCGCTTCCCTGGCGTCGTAGGCGGTTTCGGCGTAGTCGGAAAGAATCCGGCTTACATCCTCCAGTTTGTGGCTGAAGACCCGGTCCTCGTCCTGCAGTTCCGGGGGCAGGGGGCAGATGAGGGCCAGTTCGGAGATGAGGCCGGTGGCGTCCCAGTTGTCCTGGTGGCGGTCGGGCAAGTGCTTGCGAACCAGGTCGGCAAACTCCTGGCGCAACATTTCGACGATCTTTTCCTTCAGGTTGTCGCCGTTGAGGATTCGCTCCCGGTCGATGTAGATGACCTCGCGCTGGGTGTTGAGGACGTCGTCAAAGTTGAGCAGGTGCTTGCGGACGTCGAAGTGGTAACCTTCCACCTTGACCTGGGCGCTGGTTATGGACTTGGTAATCAGCTTGTTTTCGATGGGGGTATCATCGTCAATGCCGGTCCAGCCCATGACGGACTTGATGCGGTCACCGCCGAAGCGCTGCATCAGTTCGTCCTCCAGGGCTACGTAGAACTGGGAACTGCCGGGGTCTCCCTGGCGGCCGGACCTTCCCCGTAGCTGGTTATCTATGCGGCGGGCGTCGTGGTGCTCGGTGCCGATGACGTGGAGGCCGCCCAGTTCGATGACCTTCCGGTGCTCCTCGGCCCAGCCCGCCCCGTCGGAATTGGCCCCGCCCAGGACGATGTCGGTACCGCGGCCGGCCATGTTGGTGGAAACGGTAACCGCGCCCAGCCGGCCGGCCTGGGAAACAATACCCGCTTCCTGCTCGTGGTTCTTGGCGTTCAGTACCTGGTGGGGAACGCCGCGACGCTTCAGCCTTTCGCTCAGGGCCTCGGAGGACTCAATTGAGGTGGTGCCGACCAGGATGGGCCGGCCCGCTTCGTGGATATCTACAATGTGCTCCACCACGGCGCGCCACTTGGCCTCGGAGGCCTGGAACACCAGGTCCGCCTCGTCCTGCCGCACCATGGGCACATTGGTGGGAATAACCGCTACCTCCAGCCCGTATATCTTGAAGAACTCGTCCGACTCGGTGGCGGCGGTACCGGTCATGCCGGCCAGCTTGTCGTACATGCGGAAGTAGTTCTGCAGGGTGATGGTGGCGTAGGTGACGCTTTCGCGCTGGATTTTCAGGCTTTCCTTGGCCTCCACGGCCTGGTGCAGGCCGTCGGACCAGCGGCGGCCGAACTGGAGGCGGCCGGTGAACTCGTCAACTATTACCACCTCGCCGTCCCGGATCACGTAGTCCTTGTCCTTGACCTTCTGAACCTGGGCGGTAAGGGCGTTCTCGATGTAGTGGACCAGGTGGTAGTTGTCGGGGTCGTACAGGTTGTCCACCCGGGTCCACTGTTCCATCTTCTCGATGCCGTGCTGGGACAGGGATATGGCCTGGGTGCGTTCGTCTATGGCGTAGTCGGTGTCCGGGTCCAGGCGGGGAACCAGCTTGGCGAAGGTGTAGTAGTGCTGGACGGGTTCCTCAGCGGGCCCGCTGATGATCAGGGGGGTTCGGGCCTCGTCAATCAGGATGTTGTCCACCTCGTCAACGATGGCGTAGTGACGGTCCCGCTGCACGCGGAATTCAGGCTCCAGGGACATGTTGTCGCGCAGGTAGTCGAAGCCAAATTCGTTGTTGGTGCCGTACAGCACGTCGGCGCCATATGCTTCCTGGCGGGAAACCTCCCGCAGGAACTTCATCGCGCTGGGGCCGCTGGTATATTCGGGGTCGTAAATATAGGACGAATCGTGCTGCAGGCAGCCCACGGTCAGGCCCAGGTTGTGGTAGATGGGTCCCATCCACACCGGGTCGCGGCGGGCCAGGTAGTCGTTAACTGTCACCACGTGGACGCCCCGACCGGTGAGGGCATTCAGGTACACGGGCAGGGTGGCCACCAGGGTCTTGCCTTCGCCGGTCCTCATTTCGGCGATCTGGCCCCGGTGGAGGACGATGCCGCCAATAAGCTGGACGTCATAGTGGCGCTGGCCCAGGTTCCGGCGGGCCACCTCGCGCACGGCGGCGAAGGCCTCGGGCAGCAGGTGGTCCAGGGACTCGCCCCGCTCCAGGCGGCCGCGGAACTGGGCGGTCATGCCCAGCAGTTCCTCGTCGGAACGGGCCTGCATGTCAGGTTCCAGGTCGTTAATGACGGGAACCAGGGTTTCGGCGATTTTGTCGATGGCCTTTTCGCCGGGGTCGCCAATAATTTTACGGAGCAATGTAACCATGCTGAACTACCTTAACTACCAGGTTTTCTGAAGGACAGGCGTATCGATTGCTGATACGCCCAGCTCTTTCGGACGGTTTGGGGCAGGGGGAGTTGATACAAGGGGAATCCAGTGGGCAGACCCCTTGGCACCCTACTGAAGGACGCCCTGCCTTAGAGAATTGTACCCGAACAGGACAAGACTTGCACATCGGGGTTATTGGGAGGCGATCCATTTCAGGCGGTGTGGCACAGGGAGAACGGTCGAAGTGTAGCCAGGACGGGATTGAAACCTGCCCCTGCCTCCTATCAACCACCTGGATCGCAACGCTGCCTCTCCTGCCCTTTTCTTGACAGATTTCAGGTTTGAAAGCAGTATAGGGCATATCCCACGGGACCCCGTCCAAAGGATATCCTTTTGAACTTCAACCTCAGACCTTCCCAGCTGGCTTTCGGAAACCGTCAAGTACATTACGCCTGGGTAATCGTAGCCGCCGCCGCGCTGATGCGGCTGGGATCGTCCAGCTTCCGCACCTCCTCCAGCATACTTATACCACGCCTGGTGGAAACCTTCGGGTGGAGCTACGGTATGGTAGGGCTGGCCTTCTCGCTGCAGTGGTGGTTTACGGCATTTTACGCACCCCCGCCCGGTGGGAGGGCCACCGGTAAGGAATTCGGTTACACAATGTTGTGGGGGGCCTTTCTGTTCGTCATCGGGATGGTGCTTACCGCCACGGTAAACAGCCTGTGGGAGTTCTACCTTTACTTTGGAATCATCCTGAGCGCGGCCATGGGAATCTTCCAGGTGCCCCTGACCGCCGGGGTAACCCAGTGGTTCCACCGGCGGCTGGGCGTGGGCATGGGGCTGCTGCAGGCATCCCAGGGTCTGGGCCCCCTGGTGGCCGTGCCGTTAATTCTGCTGATTATTGCGGGATTCAGCGGAGATCCGGCCGGGTGGCTGGCGTGGATACCCGGCGTTGAAGCGCTGTTCGGCGACGAGGAGAAGGGTCTCCGGGCGGCCTTCTGGATACCCGGGATAATTGGCGGCCTGGTATTGCTGGCCCTTATTCGCCTGTTCTACGACGAGCCCGCATCCATCGGCCTGCGCCCGCTGGGCATGTCGGCCGAGGAGCCGGTGCGGCAGCTGCAGTCGGGCGAGGCGGCCAAGGCCAGGTCCAAGGTATTTCTGAAGCAGGTGATGCCGACGACGGCTTTCTGGAACCTGATCGGCATACATTACTGGGGATGCGCCGGGCATGCCATAGTAATGGTGTTCATCGTGGCGATGGCGGAGGAGGCCGGAGTTTCCAAGGGGCTGGCGGCGGGCACCTTTATTGCCCTGACGGTCACCAGCACCCTGACCCGTTTCGCGGTGCCCATCCTGGCCGACCATTTGGGCAGCAAGGGCGTAATGGGGGTTTGCTTCTTCCTGCAGGTGGCGCCGGTGGGGCTGCTGTTCTTTGCCGACACCGCGTGGATGTTCTACGTGTTCGCCATTCTTTTCGGAATCGGGTTTGGCGGCGAGATGACGGCCTTCCCGATAATCAACCGCCAGTATTACGGCAACGCTCCCATTGGCACCACCTACGGTTTCCAGATGATGGGGGCCGGATTCGGCATGGCCTCGGGAGCGGCCATCGGGGGATTGCTCAGGGACTTGACCGAGGGTTTCTCATATCCGGCGATCATAGCTTCCGGCGATTTTACGGCCACCATAGCCGCTTCACTGGCGCTCAGCGGACTGGGAGTAGTTTCCATAGTGCTGCTGCCCAATACCGGCCACCACCAGTTGCCTCACTGGGAGGATGCCCTGCCTGAAGAGTATCGCAGTTCACCGCAGCCGAACCGGGCGGGCGCAGCGGGAGACTAGACCAGCCGCAAATATGAGGACTATGCCTCTCGTTTATGGGAAAATGTAGAGGTACAATTCGTCGCAAACGGGGACGGGCAAGCACATAATCGGGAGACAGGAGGGGGAGCATGTTTGACCTGATAATCCGCAATGGCCAGGTGGTAACGCCCTGGGGAGTGGGTGACTGGGACGTGGCGATACAGGGCGAGAAAATCGTCGCCGTAGCTGCCAACCATACCCTGACGGAAGAAACGGCCCGGGTTATAGATGCTACCGGCAAGGTGGTGGTACCTGGAGGAATTGAGCCCCACGCGCACGTTTACGCTCCCATAATGGGCCAGGGGGACCTGAAGACAGCGCCCCCGGACCAGGTGAGCCGGGCCGCCCTGTTCGGCGGGACCACGACCATCCTGGACTTTGCCATCCAGTACCCCGGAATCGACATCAGCCAGGCCATCCAGGAACGCACCAATGTCTGGCAGGGCAACTCCTACGCCGACTACGCCCACCACCTGATGCTGCTGGGCGACATTTCCGACAACGTGCTGGGGCAGCTGAACGAGCACATCCAGGACGGCTTTTCCAGCGTCAAGATTTTCACCACCAACATCCGCCCGCCCAGCATGGCCGGGGAGCCCCGCATGGTGCGCATGGGCCAC
>JAPPJA010000378.1 GCA_028874675.1 Chloroflexota bacterium | reverse complement strand
CCCCTGCCCTTGACGAACCTTCAGCATTATCGGCACGGCCGGCTGACTGGGGAGGGGCCGCCGATGGGAACTCGCTAACCCCTTGAGTATCGACTGGCGCTGATGGTTTGTTGGAACGCGCGGGACGTTGGGCCCCAGGGAGCGCTTCCCCTCTCCGTAATCGTTGTGATGGGACTTGCGTGGTATTCCCTGCAGTGTTCCGGGAGGCGCCGGACTGCGTCGCCTCTGTTGGAAGACCCGCGAAGTCATGACCAGGGCGCGGGGCGTCCCGCAGCGCCAAACTCGACAGCTCGGCAGCTATCCCGACTTCCTTGACTGCGCCAGGAGAGTCCACCTGGGACGCGCCCGAGGGAAAACCAATCCCGGAAGTTACCAGATTCCTGGCCCTCGCGATGGGCCTGATGGAAAGCGCTGGGGCCAGGCCTCGGTCGGTCAACAAAGGTGGGCCCGAATGCCTGGCTCCGTGAATTGCCCCGCCAGCGTAATTCTTTCCTGGCAGCAGCCTGGCGGTTCCTTCCCCGGGGTTCAATGGCGCTGGCAGGGGGAGGGCCGGGACTTGGTCCGCTCTCTGTCGTTCATCAGCATGACTGGGACTGGGGAGCGTCCTGTGGCTCCCTATGGTGTAGCGCCGTTTACCTGCAGCCACCGTGTGCGCCAGGGCTCTCCGGCCGGCGATTTCCCCCAGGCTCGAAGGGCTCAACAGGCCACCGGCAAGGCTTCCTCCAATGAGGCCCAGGGGTCGAACCATCGGCTGCCATTGCCCATTGCCTTCCGGCACGTTCTCACCGCGAAACGGCAACTCGTAAAGTCCCGCCTCCGGGTCTTGCCTCGTCCCTTGCGGCATCCCATTTGCCGACCCCATATTTCGGGAGCCGGCAGGAGGGGCCGCTGACGAGCGGCTCCTGCTCAGCCCGGAAGGGCTACGAAAACCTTGCGCAGCGCTATATCCCCTGGTTCTCCGGCGGACCCTGGGCACGAGAGGAGAGCCGGCGTGATGGGCCACAATCCCTGGGGTGAGGCTATCCGTGGAGATCTCCTGGCTCTCCATCTCCTGCGGGTCAAGGTCAGGGGGCAACTGGCGGGGCGCCCAGATCAATCGGAATCTGGACAGGATGCTGTAGCCGCTGTTCCAGCGCCAACCCAGCCTCCTGGAATGCATCCAGCTCCTGATGCGTTGAGGCGACGGCGACAATGCGAAGTCTGTTTCCGGGCGCTGGCGGTGGTGGCGCACGCGCATTCTTCGGGAGAATGCGCTGGTCGCAATGGTCGGCAACGCCAGCCACCTAGCGAAGCGGGACTGGCGCGCAGGATCAATTGACGATTCGCCTCCGGCGCCGCTACTCCCCGCTGGCGCTCCTGGCATACCGGCCCTGTCTTCGTAACCGTCCGCCGACTGCATTTCGGTCTCAGGACGGCCAGAAGTTACGGCCTCCGACGCCATTCCAGTCTCTATGTGCTCGTTCTCGGTTGTCATAAACGTGCTGCGAATTAAATGCCATAACTGGGTCCGGACCAGCCCCATGACCGCATTGAAAAACGCAGGCGGGGCATGGGCATCGGATTAAACAGCCAGCTAGTACGGAGTCAAGCCAGAAATAAACGGGTTGTACGAAATTCCGTTCCTAGTGAGCCTGTCGAACCACCAGCGGATGGCCTTTCGACAAGCTCTGGGCGAACGGATCGTTTCCTATCATTACAGCCTTGACTGAGTACTAGTGCGGCAGGGTATGGGCTGCTGTTGGCAGCCTGGGGACCTTTCAGCCAACCGCCATAAGCAGGGCCTTGACCGCCAGCGCCGGCGGGCTCAGCGAAATTCCGTTATGGGCAATCTCCAGGCTGTGGACAGTGACCTCTTCGCTTTCAGCGTCGAATTCCGGTCCTTCCCACGCCACCGGAATAGCCCCAGTCAGGTTCCATCGCATGGCTTCAAAGTTGTTCCTCATGTACATTACGATGGAAATGTCCCTGCGCCTCACTTCCCCCACCGCGGCCCGGTGGAACCAGTCCCACATGAAGATGGAGTTTCCCACCCCGCCGGTCAAGCTGATATTGCCGTAGCTCGTCCTGCCGGGCAGCTTGTGCTCATAGTCGTTCAGGCCTCCCTCCTGGTAGGTTTCCACTTCAATTTCCGCGCTCAGCCCCGAGCACCCGGTGAAAACCGCCACCAGGAGACCTTCCACGTCCACGGCAAACCTGTTGGAAGCCAGCTCGTCAATCCTTCCGTAGAAGGTACTCGTCAGGCCAGGCGCCGCCGTTCTGGCTGCCGACAACGCATACGAAGAGGTGGTCAAGAGATTTCCTCCTCCGCAAGAATTTTCATGTCCGGCGCCCCCGGCCGTTTGGTGGGGGCGCTGCCCGACCAGTTTTGGCTGGCGCTGGCCGGGCCTATTTCTGAACTCTCAGGCTTCACGGGGACTTTTTGGCTATCCCTCGTTAAGCCGTTGATTTATCTTGGACACTTCTTCAACCCACCTCAGCCGGTCGGAATGTTCCATGTCCAGTAGCTGGTCCTGCGCCCAGTGAAGGTGATAGGCCAGATAGGCCATTTCCTCGTAAAGCCTTTCCAGCGGATAGACCACTATGCCTCCACCAGCGCCATTAATTCCCCCGGCTGGACCTCAAATTCCGTCTCGCAGCTGGGGCACGCCACCAGTCCCAGCGAGTCTCCACCCTCGTTGATGCTGCGATAGAACTCCTGGAGATAGGTGAGGTCCGCCGTGAACATATTCTCGATGACGCCGGTGTTCACGTCCTTAACGGAACCCAGCTGCGTGATCACCCTGGAAAGGATGATGATCGTCAGGTACGCCTCGTTGTTCTTGACCCTGGCGTCGCGCATGGGCGTAATTTCATCCATTGCCGTTGCCAGGCGCATCACTCCGGTCCGGTGGACCGTGCCTTCCCGGTCCACGTATCCCTTGGGCAGCGTAAATTCATGCTCGGTGCGAAGCATCGCTAACTCACCCTCTCCAGGCCTTCATGCGTAATGGTGATTTCTTCCACGGCGACGGTCTGGTCTTCGGCTCCCAGGTCCGGACCCTTCCAGCTGGAAGGCCAGCCGTTGGTGAAGTTGAACCTGGCTACCTCTTCGCCCGACTGGTTGTACATGATGACCGAACCATTGGCCCGGGCTCCGCTCACGTCTCCGTCCAGGACCTTCTGCCGCCAGTCCCACAGCGCCTTGTCGTCGGTTATGCCCCGGGACAGGGTGATGTCGTCCCATACCAGGTCCCCGGGTATCTTTTGCACCACGGACCGGCCGGAGGCGTCCACGGCATGGTGGGTCACCACCTCCGAGGTGTTATTGAAGCCGGATGCGTTGGAGAAGAATGCCGATACCACCCCGTCCACATCCAGGGCAAAACGTGCGCCAATTAAGGGATCTCTCTCTGCCACTTCCTGTCACACTCCTTCTTGAAAACTCGTCAGGGTTGGACTGAATTACCTAGGCCTCGGGGGCCCACTGGGATATGCGGAAGATCACGAACTCCGCGGGCTTGACCGGGGCAATACCGATTTCAACAGTAACCATTCCCAGGTCCCGCGCCTCGGGTGGATTGGTCTCTTCGTCGCACTTGACGTAGAAGGCCTGCGCCGGCGTCGCCCCGAACAGCGCGCCGGAACGCCACACCATGGTCAGAAACGCGGTCACGGTCCGGTTGATCCGCTGCCACAGGGCGAAGTCGTTTGGTTCAAATACCACCCACTGGGTCCCGTTATCTATGGACTTCTCAACCATGTTGAACAGGCGGCGGACGTTAAGGTAGGTCCACGAAGGGTCGCTGGAGAGGGTTCTGGCGCCCCAGACTCGCACCCCCCTTCCGGGGAAGGCTCGAATGCAGTTGATTCCGGCGGGATTCAGGCCATCCTGCTCTCCCCTCGTAATCTGGTATTCCGTGTCCAGCGCCCCGCCGATCACCTCGTTGGCCGGGGCTTTGTGCACTCCGCGGGTGTTGTCGTTTCGGGCCCAGATACCCGCCATGTGACCGGAGGGCGGCACCAGCGTGCTTCGGCCGGCCAGGGGGTCGAAAACCCGAATCCAGGGGTAATAGAGGGCCGCGTAGGAAGAGTCGTAGTTTGCTATGTTGACTCTCCAGTTCTGGATTTCCTGGGGTTTCATCCCTGGCGGCGCGTCCAGTATGGCCACCCTGTCCCCCATCCTTTCGCAATGGGATATCATGGCCGTCTGCACCGCCTGCACCCCTTCCAGGTCGATCATTCCTCGCTCGTAGGCTGCCATGAGATCGGGCACTACCAGCATGGTTATGTCGTCCGCCACTTCCAGGCCCCCCATTCCGGACCGGTCCGGGGTGCTGCCTTCAAAGTCCCGGGGAGAGACTGCCAGGGCCTGGCTTGAAGCGGGAGCAATGGCCGCCTCAGTGGCTGTCATGCTGTAGGTCCCGGACCGGGGGCGACGCTCCGCCAGGGGCATTTCGGCCGTCGCTTCGAGAAGCGTGACCCGGATCAGGGTGGACTGCTCGTTGACCACCGTAGCCACGTTTCGTACGTTGCGGCCCCTGCCGCCCGCCAGGGAGAGATTCTCAAAGGACTCTATCTGCTCCTCGCCACGGCGTACGATCAGGTTGAACAGGTCCGGATTGGGAGTGTCGCTGCCCTCCGGGGCAGGGCTATCCGTAATTTCAATGGTCAGACCCGCGGGATCTCCCAGGGCCGCGACGCTCAGGGTGTTCAGCTCGGCGCCGGAGTTGGCCGGCAGCAATGCTGCGGCGGAGGCAGTCCCGGAATCCCCGCCTTCGGCCGCGCTGTCATCAACTCCTCCCACTCTCATGATGTAACAGCGACCGCCACCGTTGTTGAAGTACCCGTACACCGAGTGAGCAAGGTAGGAGCCATCCATGAATTCTCCGAACTGCTCCACAAACTGGGTCCAGTTGGTAACCAGGGTCATCTGGTTGACCGGGCCCTACTCCGCAAAGCCGACGAAGGCTGCCACGGCGGTTCCAACACCAGCTATGGGTTTGCTGCCTCCATCGACCTCTTCTACATATACGCCGGGGGAAAGATACGTGGGCATGTTCTACCTCCTGATTCGATTAACTATTCGGGAATTAACCTGTACCGGGACTCTGAATAGGCAGCCTGCCTTGTTCAAATTGCCACATCGTATTCGGGGCTGGGCACCCGGATGGCCGAATTAACCTTTTCCATCCCGGGCGCGCTGACTTCCAGAGTGTAGGAACCCGCGGGAACCCTGCTGAACACAAACCGTCCAAGCTGGTCGGTTGTCGTGTCTAACCCCCTTTCAACCAGGCACACCAGCGCTCCGGCAAGGCCATCTTCGGGGTCTTCCCTTCGGTGAATCCTTCCTCCGATTCTGAATCGCCTGGCGGCTTCTGCTCCGTCCTCCCTTTGAGCATCCTTTCCGCTCACCAGGCTGCGGGAGGTCAGCGCGAGCCCGACTTCAATCTCCTGGCTGAGGTCAATTCGCGTGGTGACACGGTAGTCAAGCGTTGGTCTCACGTCGTTATTCATGGCGTTCCAGTAATCTGCCCCGTTCTGGGTAACAGCGCCGGACACTACCGACCCGGGTATGTCCTGCCCAGCCAGTGAACTGTCCAATACCTCTTGGGGAAGCACAGGACTTTGCAGCAGGGTCACCAAAGTCCTGGCGAGCAACCGGTGCTCGTCCTCGACCGTGGTGGCGAAGGCTGCGATTTTGTAAGTCAGGTCCATGCGAATCTCTGCCCTGCTCTTGATTGCCGTATTGCCTGGTCCCTGCCGTAATACCCAGGGATTCGGGTTTCTGAGCTCGGTGTTCTCCCTGATATCGAACAGGTACACGTTAATGGTCGGTCGAGAAATACTTGCTTCCCACTGCCTCGTGGGCATTTGGAAGGCGATGTCCACCTCGCCGTTATCCAGGTTGCCCTTTTCCACCAGCAGGCGCCGGATGCTGTCGTCTATCTCCGCAAACAATACCGCTGTCCTGTTCCTTGAAGGCGTTTTCTCTGCTAAGGCGTTCCGAGTCTATTCAGCCGCCGGTTGCGAGACCGCTGGCTGGCGCCAGGTGAAAATCTGCGCCGAATTCCTGGACCGACTGGAGCTTTCCCATCTTCACGTATTCGCGCCTGGTCGCCTGGACCAGGTGATTCATCCGAATCGGGCCGCCTTCCTGGGCCGCCATGAAGGCGGCATTCAGCGAGATATTCTTTATGCTGCCTCCCGAAATTCTGAACTGGCGGGCAGCCAGTGAAAAATCCACATCAGGGCCCAGGGGAGCTTCCGGTGGAAAGACTTTCTGCCAGATCTGCAGCCGGTGTTCTTCGTCCGGAAAGGGAAACTCCACGGCGAAGTTCAAACGTCTCAGAAAGGCCTCATCCATATTG
>JAPPJA010000386.1 GCA_028874675.1 Chloroflexota bacterium | reverse complement strand
GCTCGGGGTAGGGCAGCCCACCCATGGCCGTGCTCCACGCACGGTGGGCAGCTATATGATCGCAGCTGATACCCAGAACCTGGGCATTCGCCTCCTGGAACCGGTCGTAAAATGACCGGAAGGAGGTGGCCTGCGTAGTTCAACCAGATGTGAAGTCAAAGACGTGGAAAGAGAGAATGACGCTCTTTTCCCCTTTGAACTGGCTCAACGTAAAGTCGCCCTCGCTGACGGAAGGCAGCTTGAAGTCCGGCGCAACTTCGCCAATTTCTGCTGGCATTTTTCACCTCTGTCTTGTGGTATGGCATGGTCTCAAAGTGGAAACCAACCCGATTATACTCTATGCAAACCTTGCAGTGGAATGTCCATTAAACAGCGAGACCGTTCAGAGTTTATGAGTCGCGGAGGCTCGGCAGGGGTCACTCGGGGGTCGCCCGGAATCCGGCAGGGCTACCGGCGCAAATGGGTCAAGCGCAGCCAGGGCGCCCCCGAAAACAGGCCCTCGCCCATATGACGGGGCAGTGCGGCACGGAAATCCCTGCAACTTTGAACTGTTGCCTTTCGCCGCGGTCGCTACCCATTGCGGCGACTACGTGCCATAATGCAGTCCAAACCCAAGCGAGACCGTCAGCCCAGGAGGCAAGCATGGAAGTTTATGAGGCCATTCGGACCCGCCGCACAGTGCGCCAGTACAAGCCTGACCCGGTCGCCGAATCGGTAATAATGAAGATTCTGCGCGCCGGGCGGTGGTCGCCCAGTTCCAGCAATTCGCAGCCCTGGCACTTCGTGGTTGTGACCGATCCGGATACCATCGCCAGGCTGGCGGAAGTGGCCACCCAGGGACCGTTCATTGCCGACGCGCCCCTGGTCATAGCCATCGTGATGGTCCCGGATGCCCCCAGGCCCCAGCTGGACGCCGGCCGAGCCCTGCAACAAATGGAACTGGTGGCATGGGAGGAGGGACTGGGCACCTGCTTTGTCGGCGTCCGCATTGAAGAACAGCAGGTGGGTGTCAAGGAGATCCTGGGCATTCCGGAGGACCACCACCTGATAACGCTAATGCCCTACGGATACCGGACAGGACTCCCCTCGGGGCGCGCCAGCGTTCCCCGCAAGCCCATGTCCGAAATCGCTCACCGCAACCGTTTCGGCACGCCTTACGAAGCGGCCTGAGAGTTGGTTCCAAGGTTTTGACTGGAGGAGTGAGATGCCATACGCCAACGTGAACGGAGTGAACCTGTACTACGAAGACCACGGACCGAAGACCGGGCCAACGGTTATCCTCACGCCCGGCGGGAGGAATGACACCCATGGTCTCCGACCCGTCGCGGCCCTGCTTTCCGCGCAGTGCCGGGTAATCCTGCACGACCGCCGCAACTGCGGTAAGTCGGACATAGTCATTGGCGGCGAGCTTTCAGAACAGCACCACTGGGGCGAAGAGATGGCTGATTTGCTGCTGCAACTGGACGCGGCCCCGGCCTATGCCGTGGGTGGCTCGGCCGGATCTCGCACCAGCCTCACCATGACGGTGCGGCGTCCGGAAGTGGTCAAGGGGGTGTTCATCTGGGAAGTGAGCGGAGGGCCCAACAGCGCCGCAGCCACCTCGCCAAACTACTACGGCCAGTTTATTGATGCCGCCAGGTCGGGCGGGATGAAGGCCGTGGCGGAAACCGAGTATTTTGCCCAGCGAATAGTGGACAACCCGGCCAATGAGGCGAAACTGCTGGCCATGGACCCGGCCGAGTTTATCTCGGTTATGAGCCGCTGGCAGGATTCTTACTCCGTTCCCAATCCGGTCAGCGACCTGACGGAAGAGCAGTTGAAGTCCATCCAGTGCCCGGTGCTGATGTTTGAAGGCAACACGCCGGACGAGGTACACCACGTTTCCGCTGCCGAGGCGGCGCACCGGTTGATACCCAGCTCGGAACTCAGGCCGTCGGCATGGACGCATGAGGAGTGGGACATTGTGGGGCAGCACGACCATACCTTCCCCGGCATAGCCGCCACCAATCGCTACCATATGAAGGCCACGTTCTACGCCGCCCAGCTGCTGGAGTTCATCGCCAGGGTGGAGGCAATGGAACCGGCGGCCGTGGCATAGGCCCGCTTCCCGGTGGGTTTTTCAGGTTACAGGAACTGCAACAAGAACTGGGGCGGGATGCAATCCCGCCCCTTGCGTTTATCCAGTGCAGCCGCAGCCGCCGGCTATCCCTGTTCCTTTTCCTCCATTGCTTCCAGAACCGCCCCGGGGGTGATGGGAAGCTTGCGGACCCGGGCGCCGGTGGCGTGGTACACGGCGTTGGCTACAGCAGCCAGGGGAGGAATTATGGGACCTTCCCCCACTCCGCGCAGGCCAAAGGGATGGCGGGGGTTGGGCACCTCGATGATCACCGCGTCAATCATGGGCAGGTCCAGCGTGGTGGGCATGCGGTAGTCCAGGAAGCTGGAATTAGCCATTGTCCCGTCGGGAGTGTAGAAATACTCCTCGTTTAGGGCCCAGCCGATGCCCTGCACAGTAGCGCCCTGGATCTGGCCCTCCACGAAGCTGGGATGCACCGCCTGGCCGGCGTCCAGAAAAGCGGTAAACCGGACAATGTCCACTTTGCCCGTGTCCGGGTCCACTTCCACGTCCACGATGTTGCCGGCGAAAATGGGACCGACCCCGGTGGATGCGGCGGACGTTGATGCCGTCACCGGGCCGCCGGTTCGCATCAGGCGGCCGGCCAGTTCCTTGAAGGTAAGGCGGTCCTCTGTCCTGGTACAGACAAAGGAACCGTCCTGAAAGTCCACGTCCTCATCCTCTACCTCCCAGAGCAGCGCAGCACGATGCTTCATCTTGTCCTTGACTTCCTCAGCGGCGGCAATGGCTGCCAGGCCGGTGTCAAAGGCGGTGCGGCTGCCTCCCGTGTTGGCGGTGTAACCCACGCTGTCCGTATCCCCGACCGAGGGGAAGACATCCTCGGAGGCGATGCCCAGGACCTCGGCGGCCTGCATGGCGATGGCGGTACGGGTGCCGCCGATATCCACGGAGCCGGTTATGAGGTTAATGGTGCCATTGCTGTTTACATTGATGGTTGCCGATGAGGTCTGGCCGCCCTGGGCACGGAAGGCCACCGCCACACCCCGGCCACGGTTGGGTCCGCCCAGGGGAGCGGAGTAGTGGGGGTGGTTCTTCATGGCCTCTTCCAGCTCCACGCAGCCAAAAACGGAATGGGGGACGCCATTGGGCATCCGGTCTCCCTCATTGACGGCGTTTCTCAGGCGCAGGTCCACCGGATCAATACCCAACTCTTCGGCCAGTTCGTCCATGGCGCATTCCACAGTGAAGTTGGCCTGGGGCTGACCCGGCGCCCGGTAGGACTGGGCCTTCTGCTTGTTGCAGACCACGTCGTAACCGTCCACCAGGACGTTCTCAATGTTGTAGGAGCCGAATCCGGTAATGGCCCCGCCGCCGACGGGGGCGCCGGGAAAAGCTCCGGCCTCGTAAACCATATACACCTGACCCGCGGTGATCTTGCCATCGCGCCTGGCGCCGATCTTAACGCGCATAAATGTGGCGGAGGCGGGACCGCTGCCCTCGAAGACTTCCTTGCGACTCATGGCGATCTTGACGGGACGGCCCGCCTTCCTGGCCAGGACAGCGGTTACCGGGGCCAGATAGGTTACGCCCTTGGCGCCAAACCCGCCGCCGATTTCCATGGGGATGACCTTGACCATGGACTCCGGCATGCCCAGGATGGCAGCAGTGGTGGCCCGAACGGCAAAGGCGCCCTGGGTGCTGGTCCAGACCGTCAAACGCCCGTCGGTGGACCAGTGAGAAGTGGCCACGTGGGGCTCAATGTATCCCTGGTGGACCGTCTGGGTTTCATATTCGCGCTCGATGATGACGTCGGCCTCGGCGAACCCCTTATCCACGTCGCCCAGCTTGTGCTGCAGGTGCCCGGCAATGTTGCTGCGTTCCCCGGTGTCATCCCCGGGACCGAACCGCTCAACCCGGAAACGGGTGGTCATATCGTCGTGCAGCAGGGGGGCGTCTTCCTTGAGGGCATCGTGCAGGTCGAGCACCACCGGAAGGACCTCATAGTCCACATCTATCAAGGCCAGGGCTTCCTCGGCTACGTGAGGGCTGGTGGCGGCAACCGCGGCTACAGCGTGCCCCCGGTAAAGGACCTTTCGGTCCGCCAGGATATTCTCAGCTATGATTCGGGGATTCTGGTTGGCGTTTTCGTAGTCGATAGTGGGCCGCTGCTGGACGATATCAAAGTCTTTGGCAGTGGCTACGGCAATTACGCCGGCCAATGCCTCGGCCTTGCTGGTGTCAATGCTGCGGATTCGGGCGTGGGCGTGGGGGCTGCGCAGGACTTTGCCGTGGAGCATGTTGGGCAGGTTCAGGTCGGCGCCAAAGCGGGCGGCGCCCGTAACCTTGTCGTATCCGTCGTGTCGCGCGGGGCGGGTCCCTACAACGTTGTAGTTGTTAGACGCAGTGGTCGTCATTGAAAGCCTCCTTCAACGGTGGTGAGTGACGTCAAGGGTGGTCAGATTCGGGGGAGTAAATTGGCCCTAGTCTAGGCAATGGGCTAATGGGTGTCAAACGGAAGCGGGCGGTACCGGGCAGTCGCATTACAGTTTACGCATATATTGCACCGGAGCTGGTTGCGGAGAACCGTGCCGCCCTCAGGTTGCCGACGATAGTGCTCCAACGCGGGTGTTGCCGCACAGGCAGAAGGGTCGAAGTGCACCCAGGACGGGTTTCAAACCCGCCCCTGCCTGCCATGGACCATCTCAATCGCAACCCTGCTTGCCAAGAGCCGGTTTGTACCCCGCAACCTACCCTGTGGTAAATTACTGCAATGGAAGTGACCTTTGAGCGGGGAGTGTATCTCCCCGAACTGGACCTGTGGCTTGATTCCCTGCGCAAGCGGGAATTCGGACTTATCTCCCACGCCCACTCGGACCATACCGCCCGGCACGCCGAGCCGGTGCTGACGCCCAATACAAGGCTACTGCTGGCCGACTACCTCAAGCGTTCCAATCCCATCACCCTGGAGTACGGAGAGCCCCTGGACCGGGGGGATTACATCCTCACCCTGCACCCGGCCGGCCACTGCCTGGGTTCAGCGCAGGCGTTGATAACCAGCAAGGCCACCGGGGAGCGGTTGCTTTACACCGGGGACTTCAAAGCAAGGCCCAGTCCAATCAATGAGCCCTTGGTCCCAGTGGAGTGCGACACGCTGGTTATAGAGGCTACGTACGGCAAGCCGGAGTATGTTTTTCCGCCGAAGGAGACGGTGCTGGAAACGGCGTACCAGACGCTGCGGATGTGGCTGTCGAAGGGAGAAAGGCCGGTGGTGCAGGGATGGCGGCTGGGAAAGGCCCAGGAAATAATGCACCACCTGCTGTCCCAGGGGTTTGAGCTGGTGGTAGAGGACAGCATCTTCCAGGTTGCGGAGGCCTACCGGGAGGCAGGTGTCACCTTCCCCGGGCAGTTTTCCTGCCTGAACGGTCACTGGTCGGAAGGCCAGGTGCTGGTGTGCCCGCCGGGATTTCGGAAGTCGCGGGAGATGAACCTGGCCTTAGGAAAGAGATACATGGAGCTGACCGGGTGGGCGTCAGGCCGGGGCGGGCGACGCTGGGGCAGGAGGAGCGATGCCAGCCTGGCCTACAGCGACCATGCCGACTTCAACGACCTGTTGGAGTACGTGAAAAAGGTAAACCCGAAGCAGGTATATACGGTGAACGGGTTTCCGGACTTGGCCGCGCACCTCAGGACGCTCGGCTACCCGGCGATTCATCTTGATGGCAAGAAAGGGTCGAAAGACAACGCCGGATTTCAGATGAAGCTGGTATAGGAGTCGGGTGTCCAGGATGGGACCCACAATACGGACAAACAGATAGGGGGCGGGTGCCAAAACACCCGCCCCCTGCTTGTTCCCCTATTGATCTTTCGGCCTAGTCGGGGGTGGTGCCGACGGCGGGCAGGGCCGCTTCCTCGTCGGCGGCCAGCATGCGGTTGACCGCGCTGAGGTAGGCCTTGGCGCTGGCAACGATGATGTCCGTTGAAGCGCCCCGGCCAAAGAAAGTCCGGCCGTTGCTCTCAATCCGTATCGTCACCGTACCAATGGCATCCAGCCCCTCGCTTATGGACTGGACGTTAAAATCGACCAGCTTGGTGTTGCAACCAATCACCCGGTCTATAGCTTTGCACACTGCGTCCACCGGGCCGTTGCCGGTGGAGGCGTCGGAAACCAGGTCGCCGCTGGCATCAACCAATCGCACCGTCGCGGTCGGTATGTCGTGGTCGCCGCTGGAGAACTGGACGTGCTCCAGTTCGTAGCTGATGGCTTCGGTGGAGAC
>JAPPJA010000060.1 GCA_028874675.1 Chloroflexota bacterium | reverse complement strand
CCGCCCGGCTGGGGCCGGCGACTGCCCCGCCGACAACCATCTTTATTCCCGACTCGACGGCTCGGCTCAGGCCCAAAGGGGAGACGGAATCGGACGACTACCCTTTATCCCCGTCCAGCCCATCTCCCCGCCGCTCGAAGGTTCGCACCGGCTGGAACCTGTGAAGGTTGA
Source organism: Chloroflexota bacterium (assembly GCA_028874675.1). Taxonomy (GTDB): domain Bacteria; phylum Chloroflexota; class Dehalococcoidia; order Lucifugimonadales; family UBA3495; genus Bin22. The sequence continues at coordinate 6,183 of JAPPJA010000060.1, read as the reverse complement.
AATGCCGGCAGACGCTATTCCGCTTCCCGCAAATGGGAAGGGTTTGAGAGCAAAACCACCTTCACGCCGAACTGCCAAACTCAGTACATCCGGCAAGGCAAAGGCCAAGAAGTCCAGCAAAGGCCATCCCTAAATGCGCCGGAACGAAAGGCGATAATACCTCATCATCTACAAGCCAACGGAACCGGCCAGGATCTGCTGGAACCAATGACCGTCGGCGGGCGGGCTCCGCTGTCGGGGTTGGAGGTCACGGTGGAAGAGGCCTTCCTGCAATGCGGAAGGGCACTGCTGCGGGGCCGTCTTTGGGACCCGTCGGCGCAGATAGAGCGGTCGTCCTATCCCAGCCATTGGGCAGGTGCTGGCCGACCAGATTGCCGGGGACGACGCCGGGCGGATTGACGCCGAGGAAGCGGAGGACAACCGGGGGCGGCTCTACTGAACGAAGGCAACCTGATTGATGGGATCAAAGGGGGACCATAGACATCATCGCAGCCGCCGTTCCCTCTTTCCGGAGTTGCGGTCCGGCGCAACGCGGAACCCAGACGGCTGAACTCCCTATGCATTGCCACGAGGGGTTTTGGGCCAGTTTCGGAGTCCCGTAGCAACCAGGGACTTGAAATACAGCCGGATCATTGCGGCGAAAGTCTCGTGGTTGAACCAATTCCCGATTCTTGAGATGCACGCCATTTCGGAAACAGTGGTCTTCGGAGTTTCCCTAACCCCCTACCGGGCGGGGCCGATGCGCAGGATCTTATCGCCTTCGGTCGGGCACTCGCCCCGGTTATCGCAGTTGCTGGTCATCACGTAGATCCGCCCGTGCCTGTCGCTCGCCACGGTCCGCAGGCGCCCGTAGGCGTCTTGCAGGTACACCTCGTGAGCCAGGACGGTGTAGGGATCCATCGAGGCAAATACCACCCGGTGCAGATGCCGGCCGTGTCCGGGCCTGTCATCAAGCCCCACGGTGGTGAACAGGAAGCTGCCGGTCCACTCCGGGATCAGGCCGCTCCTGTAGAACATCCCTCCCGTGGGCGGCACCGGGTTCTCCCAGGTCAGCACCGGGCTGACCAGTCCCTCCTGCTCGTCGCAGCCCCAGATGCGGGGCCAGCCCAGGTTGTCACCGGCAGTCACCACGTTGACCTCGTCGTATCCCCGCAAGTCCTGCCGGCCCAGCTCTATGCCGGACGGCCCGTGCTCGACCATCACGATGTGCTGTTCGTCATACCAGTCGTAGCCCTGGGTGTTGCGGATTCCGCTGGCGAAGACGTAGCTGTCCGGGTCCGGGTTGTCGCCGGGGATGCCGCCCTCCAGGTCCATCCGGAGCAGCTTTCCCGCCAGGGTGTCGGGATCCTGCGCGTCATGGGGTTCGTAGGCGCCGACGCCCACGTAGAGCATCCCGTCCGGCCCCAACCGCATCCGGCCGCCCTGGTGATGGATCCCGGCGGGCAGATTGTCCAGGATCACCCGGTCCAACGCCGCCGAGCGGCCGTCGCCGGACAGTGTGTAGCGCTCGATGCGGCCGGTCTGCACGCCGTCCGCGTTGTCGATGTTGTAGAAGAGGTAGAACAGGCGGTTGTCGGCGAACTCCGGGTGCAGGAGCACGCCCAGCAGCCCGCCTTCGGACCCCAGCAGGTCCAGGCCGTATAGGGGCGGCGGCATGGACACGCCGAACTCCAGCACCGGTTGGGGGACAACCTCCCCGTCCCGGACCAGGCGCAACCGGCCGGGGCGCTCGGTTACCAGCATGTCCCCGGAGGGCAGTATCGCCAGTCCCCAGGGAATCTCTAGCCCGTCAACCACTACCTCTACGTGCAATTCCACCTCGCCCGGCGGTCCTGGCGCGTCCCGTACCAACTGGCAAGATGCGGTCGCAGACGCCGCCGGTGTTGGCCCGGTCGCTGTCGGAGTCGGTTCGCTGACGGCAACCGTTTCCGCCTGCCGTGTCGGGGCGGCCTCCTCCTTAGCCTTAGCATCCGTAGGCGCCTCGGCCTGCTGTTGGTTTGGTGTGGCGATCTCAGTAGCCCCAAGAGTAACCGTCGGGGCGGTCTCAACGACCTCCGTAGCCTCATCTCGGGCGGCAAGGGAGCGTTCGGTCCCAGCGAGCGGCTCCGGATCACCGCCACTACAGGCAAGCGTCAGGGCCACAACGAGGGCCAGCACCAGGGGAAGGAGACGAGTCATAAACATTCGCATTCCTCAATTTCAACTTCAGCAGATACAGCCTACGCAGCGGAATCTGTACTGTCAAACGCCTGACAGGGCAGCTTCCGGCTTCCGGGCGCCGGACCAGGGCATTGGACAACTGCGAGGGAATCCCACAGAGCTGCAGGAGCCTCTGAGATTTTAGTTGATGTCTAAATTGGCAACTACGAACCTAATTCCCAAAAATGCTTACCGCAGTCGGCAAAAGCGTCCTAAACCAAAGCCAAGGTGAAATACGCAGAAGCATAGGGTAAATTTGGGGAAGACCGGGGCAGCTTGTATTTGAATCTGCGAGGGGTTGAAGATGAGCGTGAGGGAGATAGACCGGTTTCTCCAACAATGGAAGATGGATGCCAAGGATTTGCACCGGCGGCTCATTCTCGCGCCGACGCCTCGGGAGCGGGAACGCTGGCACGCTATCTGGCTCCTGGCACAAGGGTGGACAGCATCAGCCACGGCGGAGGCGCTGGAGCGGGATCCCCACACCATTGGCCGTTGGGCCGGCGCCTTTGCTGAAGGAGGTCCCAAGGCCCTGATTTTCGAGCAGACCGGAGGTTCCCCCCCGCCCTCGGTGAGGAAGACCAAGCGGAGTTGAGGGCAGCGGTGCAGGAACCACCCTCCGCGGCAGGCATCGGCCTGGCCAACTGGAACTGGAAGGTGGTCCATCAGTTTGTCGCGAGACGCTGCGGCATCGGCCTGAGCCGCAGCAGTTGCCTGAACTACCTGCAACGTCTGGGGTTTGTCCTGAAGCGGCCCAAGAAACGACTGGTCAAGGCTGATGCGAGGAAACGGGAGTCCTTCGTGGTGGAGTACGCCGCCCTGGCCGACGAGGCACGGAGGTCTGGGGCCAAGATATTCTTCGCCGACGAGGCCCACTTTCGAGTCGACGCCGAACTGCGGGGCAAGTGGGTGTTGAAGGGAGAGCCAGCCTTGGTGGATTCCAGCAGTCCGCGCTATGGCGAGAAGGCCAGCTACTACTCGGCGGTGTGCCTGGAGACGGGAGAGGTGGAATGGATATAGCTGGAGGGTAACAGCAACGCGAAAACTTCGGCGGCGTTTCTCAGGCAGATGAGGGAGCGGCACGTCGGGGCGTTGAACGTGATCTGGGACAATGCCCCAGCCCACCGGGGTGAGGCGGTGCGGGAATTTCTGCGGACTCCCGGTCTGGATCTGCAGTTGGTGAACCTGCCAGGCTACAGTCCGGACTTCAATGGCGATGAGGCTATCTGGGGCTGGGCCAGGGAAGAGGCGACGGGAAACCTGTGCTTGGGGACCAGGGCGGCGGTGCAGGATATGGTCGGCAACTTCCTCGCCAGCCTGGCCAGCCGGAAAGAGGAAGTGAAACGGCGCTGCCGCACCGTCCTGCAGTCAAGGGCCGAAGCGTTGCTGCGGGACTCCCAGTCCCATTCCCAACACCCCGCAAATGCACATCCCACCTTGGTATTGATTTAGACCCTCCGGGCGACAGCGTGACGCAGATCGTTCCGACCTGAGTCGCTTGGGCCGGGACGAATCTACTTGGAGTCAGGGCATGGCGGCGAGGTTGTTCCCTGACTGTTTTCCCACTGTCCAGTCACCTCCCGCTCCCCGCCGAGTTCGTCCTGTTTGTCCCGCAGAACCTCGTCCAGATAGGCCAGGGCCCGGTCGGCTGAAACGCCCGTGGGAGCGGCTTGGGTCACTTCGACGTTCACTCCTTTCAAAGCCTGCTGCAGGTAGTCCAGCCATGCCAGGCGGGGCGCTTCGGCATGGGGACCGTCGAGGCCGGCCTCCAGCACCGCCTCCTCCAGCCTGGATATTGCCATTTCGCGGCTCAGTTTCGCTGGAAGTATTTCCTGCCAGTAACGTTCACGGCCAAAGGAACGGGCAAAGAAGTCGACGTAAGCATCGTTATCCCGGCGCATCTGCTCCAGCTCACGCCAGTCGTTTTGCTCCAGGGACTCCATGAACTCAGCCGGGGTCCAGTATTCGAGAGATGCAAAAATATGGGGGTTCTTTGTCTCCGCCGCCAGTTTTGTGAATCCCGCAAGATCCCGGTTCTGAGCCAACTTCACCAACTGAATCATGTCGTTGAGCCTCTCCCAACTGAGCCGGTGTTCTTCCAGGCCAGCCGAGACCTCTTCCCGCGAGGGAGCGTAGCCAGCGGCTACCGCCCGCTGATTCAGGACGGAGTCCCTGATTGAATCCGCCAGCGCCATGGTTTCGGGGCCGTAGAGGTTCACGCGGTCATTAAACCTTCGCTGGTAATCGGACCCGGCATGACAATCCATGATCAACCCCTGTTCCGTGTTGTCGATGACTGCCTCTATGATACGGAGCCATTGGGTATAGTGGGACAGCAGGATGCACTCGCTGTCGACGCGGGCTATGGCCGGGTCGTCTCCCCACGCCAAGGAGTCGCAGTCAGGACTGTAGGGCAAGGCCCAAACGACAACGATCAGAGCTGCCAGGCAGGTGGGAGGAAGCCAGCGGCGGATGAGAAAGATAGTCACGAGCGCTCCGGTCCGGAACAACAGCCAATAGTATCTGCCGGGGCTTTTTGCGGCATCGCCGTTTCTCTATTCCTCACTGTATTACCGGACCAACTGATCTTTCCGTTCTTAATCAAGGGCGCCTGCCCCAGGGTGAAAACGGCGGCGTTGCCCTCCTCCGGTTGTACGCCGCGAGAGACCAACGTCAGGGATGCCCGTCAGGCGCAACCAACCCCGTAGCCGTCAGGCAGATCCGTACGATGGAGTCAAATCGGTCGACCTCTCTCCCAACGGGAACAGGACATTGACCACGAACCAAACCAGCTCGGTCTTGGAACCGCCGCCATCCGCTCCGGCGATCTCTAGGAACCAGTTGCGGACCAACAGAACGGCGACCCCGGCGGTGAGGAACCGGGGGGAAATTTGGCCTCCCAGAGTTGCAGGCCGTCGCAGTCGTCTCCTTAGCCCTCCCTTTTGCTTTCGGAAGACATTGAACACCAGCGCGGCAACCAGCGCCACGGCTATCAGGTATTTGGCCACGTCCCAGACACCGTTCACGGCCAGGAAAAGTTGACAACAAACTACGTTGCTACAAAGACAGCCGTGCCCACCATATGCCCGCACGCCATTTTCTTGAATGACGCCACCAGTTCTCTCTACCTCGGATTGCCCCACGAAACGCGCCCACCTTCAGCCACGCGGTTGCGGTCCGGGACATTTTAGCCCATTCCGACTCTCCGGCCCAGAACAAACTTCCCTCTCCCGCCACGCTGTTCCTGGTGGATAGGGTAGGTGATGGAACCTGTCCCAGCACGCTCTCCCGGATTCCCACCTTGTTGTTTCTCATCCTGGTTCCAATTGGAGGGTCTGACTTGACGGTAGGCGGTATCGTCTTCGAGATGTGGGTGGGGCAGTAATCCCGCTTTTCTTTCTTTGAGCGGCCCGTTGACCTGTTAAGCTGGAGCCGGCCATCGGGCATCCGCAGGAACCCTTAATCACTGTGCTCTCTCCCGGACAACCGAGACCAAAGCCAATTGTGGGCAAGCGAATTGGCGATTCCCGTAAAATAGCAAAGCAAATGGATAGACACTCTTGAGGCCCCAGAACCAGTTGGGAGAAAGGAAATGTCGTTGGCATGTTTCGGAACAGCGTTAGCTGCATTCGCGGTCCTGAGTGGATGGGTCATGACTACCACCAACATGGCAAGTTTTCCAGAACCGCACATCTGCATCGGCAGCGCAATTGGGTAGGCACTGGGAATGGTGCTTGCCGCTTGCTCTAACGACAGGGCCCCGCATTAGTGTTCGCACCACCGGTAGGCGATATGCCGCGCCATCCTATTATCCTTACACCAGATGCCCGGTGGAAGAGGCTCCCACTCTGGGCTGCCAAGGCGCCCACTCCAATGCTACCTCCGCCTTGCCGTCCAGGATTCGAGCCGCCTTCTTCCTAGACACCAGCGATCCTCCTGACCTGAGGCTGTCGTCATCCTAGAACTCATGACTGCTCCAACCGG
>JAPPJA010000558.1 GCA_028874675.1 Chloroflexota bacterium | reverse complement strand
GGGAATTGGGCGGCCCAGTCCGGCCCAGCCCTTTGGGCCCCAACCAGCCCTCGGCTCCGACAATCCAGACTATGGACATCAGCAGGCCGGCCAGGGTAAGCAGCAGATCTGAGATAGTGCGCATGAACAGCAGGATCAGCGCCGCAATCAAGAGGAAGGCCAGCCCCACCAGAGGCGCCATACCTTCCTCGGTGGCCTTCTTGTATGCGTCCTCAATGATCACCGGGGAAACGGTGCTGACCGTTAACGGGCCCTGGCTGCCACGAACCAGTTGATCGATATTTCTTTCGACAGTTGCCAGTCGCTCGTCGCCCGTGTCCTGCAGGCGGATTGTGGCGATGGAGACGGGGGTTGTGCCATCCGTATCTGTGCCCGTCAGGGCAGCCAGGGCGCCCATAATTTCGGGAGGGCCCTGGGCGGCGTCGATATCAGCCTGAGTGACACTTTCGAAGCTTCCTGTCTGAAGCAAGACCTTGTAAAGGTCCGAGGGAGCGACCACCGGATTGACGGGAGCGAGCAGGGCCTGCGCGTCGGGGTCTGAGAGCACTTTGTTGATCAGCGAGTCCATCTGGGCCAGCCCTTCCGGCGTCAGGGCATTCCCCCGGAACAGCAGGGTTACAACGCTGGCCTCGCCGGACTCGCGGAAACTCTGCTTAATCTCCTGCAATGCCAGTGCGACGGCGCTCCCCTGCGGAAGGGTCGCCGCCGTGTCGGGAGGAGGAACCCTTTGGGTGGCGCCAGCGCCCAGAAGCACGGTGATCAGGAGGAGAATTAGAATTGTTACGAAGGGCCTTGCCGTAACCAGCCAACTTAGCCAACCTAGAACCTTGTTCATGCAACTACCTTTCGGAGGGACAACTCACCCTATAAGGATGGGAGAATTCTGCCTTTCGCCCGCGCGTCTCATATACATACGCTGCCTGCATCCAGAGAAAAGCCCACTGCGGCCAATGCTGCCCGTTGGTAGGAGAGCCGGTCACCCGGGCCCCAATCTTCTCGTACTCGTGCTCGGCCGGCCGGTCCATTTGATTTCGGAGGCAAGAGCGTTTGGCCCGCAATGAAAGCAGGCCCTAAACCGTGGAGATTTCCTCTGCTGCCGGAGCCTCGTCCACGGCCTCAACCGGGCTGGGATAGAACTGGGCGCAATAGGCCCGGAAAGGCATTATTTCACCATCGGACCGGCACAGGCGCGGACGGGACCGGTACTGCTTGCGACGCCAGATAACCACGTCCTGCAGGACATCGTGCCTTTGCATGGCGGCGACAAACTTGTTGACCAGGGGCGCACGCATTCTGACGGGAAGCAACCCCAGGGCGGAAGCTCGCCGACGGGTCTGTCGAATCTCCTCCACCTGCGAAGCCAGCGACATGTCAATGAGCGTTCCATCCACGGGCGTGGCCATTACCCAGAGCCGCATATTCATCCCAATGGAGTGTTCCCGTATTTCCACATAGGAATAGCCCAGACCGAAAATCCGGGTACTGGCGGAAATGTCCATAGTAACCGGGATGAATTTGCCCACGGTGCGGCGGGTCTTGAAATCAAAGTCACTTACCAGCAGCGGTCCGTCAACGGAGACAGAGCCCACCCGCGCCACGCTGTCATAGCCGTGCACGTACCGCAGGTGAGCCAAATCCACTGAATTTTCCGTGGTTTCCTGGGGATGGCCGGGAAATCGCAGCGTGTTTATTTCCAGGCCCGTCCACCCGGCCTGGTCGGGCTCTTGACGCGGCAGTTCCCACTGGGGCTCACGTCCCTCAATGCCCCACCAGGCGAAAATCAGGCCGGCGATGTCACGAGTTTCAAATACCCCCAGCCTGGCATTCCTGGGAGGAACCGCAAAGGGAGTAGCAACACACTGCCCCGTGGTATCGTACTCGAAGCCGTGGAAAGGACATACCAGCCTGCCGTCGCAAACCCGGCCACCCGTCTCCGGACCCAGGTCGGAACCCAGGTGGGGACAAACAGCCTCGGCCACGCAAACATTGCCCTCCTGGTCGCACCAGGCAACGATGCTTTCACCCATCCAGGTCTTTTGGAGGAGGCCGGCTCTTTGGACCGCCTTGCGGCTGGCGACGAAATACCAGCCTTCGGGAAAGGGGGAGGGCAGCGGCCGATTTGCACTTCTCATAGATTGGGACTCCGGATGGAAGTGACTGGTCAGACAGGAGTATTCGGTGCAAAGGGGCACCCCAGCGCCAGTAACCCGGCGCCTGGCCAGTTGACAAACCTTGCTTCCACTGTACCACGGACTAAATCAAAATGCCTATGTATATCGAGGTTTTCCCAGGGCCATTCGATGATCCCTTCCACCGTCGAAGGGGAGGGGATGAGCGGTAGCGTTCCAATTCAGGTGGTTTCGTGCGCGAGGCCAGGGCAGCCCCAAGGGCTGCCCCTACGAATGCGGGGACCGAGTTGAGGGGGGATGGGATAAGCGAAAGACCCGGCGGAACAGTTGGGGAGAGGTTGTCGGGCTGACACATGGGATGGTATAACCACCGGAAGTTACACGATGACAGCAACCGGAAGTTTCTCCAAAGGCAGGAATATGGACGACTTTGCCCTGGGAATCGATGTAGGGGGTACCTTTACCGACATTGTCCTGTTGAATTTGTCCACGGGACACTGCCGTCTGCTCAAGACTCGGTCCACTCCCGACGATCCTTCCCGCGGCTTTGTTTCCGGCGTTTCCAGCCTGCTGGAAGAGGAGGGGGTGACCTGCTCCCAGGTACAACGCATCTATCACGGCACAACCATAGCTACCAACGCCATACTGGAAGAGAAGGGCACGGATGTGGGCGTCCTGGTATCAGAGGGGTTCAAGTATGTCCTGGAGATAGGGCGTCACAACATGGCGAGAATGGCCAACCCCCACGTGTGGGTTAAGCCGGAACGTCCGGTACCGCCGGAGGGAGTGCTGGAGATACCGGAGCGCACCGCATATGACGGAACCGTTGTCGGGGCCCTCGACGAAGAGGCCGTGATTGGGGCTGCAGCCCATTTTCGCAAGGAAGGAATTGAGTCCATAGCCGTCGCGCTGACTCACTCCTACGCAAACCCGGAGCATGAGCAACGGGTTAGAGAGCTGGTGAGTGAGGCGTTCCCCGGGGCCCATCTTTCCCTATCATCCGAGGTGCTGCCGGTGTTCCGCGAGTACGAAAGGACCATAACCACCGTCCTCAATGCCTATGTGATGCCCCGCGTCAGCTACTACATTGAGAACCTGGACCGTGAGTTGCGGGAGATGGGGATAGACGCTCCCCTGTTGATTATGAAGTCCAACGGGGGTGTTATCGGCACGGACACCGCCGCCCGGCAGCCGGTGCATACCGCTCTTTCCGGCCCTGCGGCCGGGGTTATGGCGGCAATTGACGTCGCCGGCAAGACCGGAGTCCCAGACTGTATTTCCTTTGATATGGGAGGCACCAGTACAGACGTTTCGCTGGTAAGCGGCCGCACCCCAACGACAACCTTGAACGCGCAGCTGGGAGCCTGGCCGGTACAGCTGCCCATGCTCGATATCGCCACCATCGGGGCGGGCGGGGGCAGAGTTGCCTGGCTGACTGCCGCGGGCAATCTCAGCGTGGGGCCACGCAGCGCCGGTGCAGCGCCCGGTCCGGTCTGTTACGGCACGGGCGGGACCGAGCCAACGGTGACCGACGCCAACCTGGCGCTGGGACGCATTGACAAGAAGATCGCGGGCGGGACCCTGACGCTGGACTCCGAAGCAGCGCGGGAGTCCATCCGGAACAGGATTGCCGCTCCCCTGGGGCTGGACGTGAACCTCGCCGCCCAGGGCATTCTCCAGATAGTCAACAACAACATGGTGGGGGCCATACGTAACGTCAGCGTGGAGCGGGGGTACGATCCCAGGGACTTTGCCCTGGTAGCCTTCGGCGGCGCGGGACCGATGCACGCCGTCGCCGTGGCGCGCCTGCTGGGAATGACCACGGTCATCGCTCCACCCAATCCGGGAGTCGCCTCGGCGTACGGGTTGCTGGTGTCCGACTTCAAGAATGACTACGCCAGGACTTCCGTTCAGAAGCCACCGGACTACGACATTGGGGGGATGCAAGGCGTTTACCGGGACCTGGAAGCTGAGGCAACCCGATGGCTGGATTCGGAAGCGGTACCGACGGACCGGCAGGAGCTGACCAGGTCGGCAGACCTGCGGTACGCCCACCAGGGATTCGAGGTTACCGTAGAACTGGCCGGAAGCAGGATGGACGAGGACTCGCTGGACGCCACCATCCAACGCTTTCACCAGGAACACCACCGGCTGTTCGGGTTTTCCCTGGACCAGCCGGTGGAGCTTGTTACGCTGCGGGTTACTGCCAGGGGCCACCTGGAGTCCGCCGGCAGGGCCGCCTACTCCCCCGACCTGACTGGATACCCGGATGCCCTGCGAGGGGAGCGCCAGGTCTTCTTTGATGACGCCGGCGGGTTCGAGGCCTGCAATATTTACCTGCGAGACCTGCTGGCTCCAGGCTCCGCTATAGAGGGCCCAGCCATCCTGGAGAACTCTGATTCTACCGTGGTAATTGAACCGGGCTGGGCGGCGCGGATTGACGAGTTCGGCAACTGCATCATGCGGCCGGTCTAGTGGAGGAGGGAGGACAGGATGACGACCAACCCGGGGATGAAGAGGGACAGAGGCAAGCCGGCAGGGGTTGACCCGATTACCCTGCAGCTGGTGCGCGGGTCGCTGCGTTCGGCCCGGCTGGAATGCGAGCTGATCATAGAACGGACGGCCATGTCAGCCTTCATTCGGGAGAAGAAGGACTATACGGTGAGCTTCCTGGACAGCCTTGGCCAGGAAATCTACGGGGAGACCCTGGGCAGCGACATTATGGGGTGTGTATGGAGCCACTATCCGCCCGAGTCCATGCACGCGGGAGACGTGTACTGGTACAACGACCCGTACATATCTGGAGGCAGTATCAGCCATACACCGGACATGGTGTTCATTACTCCCGTCTTCTTTGAGGGCGACCTGGTGGCCTACTGCCACTCCTTTGCCCATTTCTGGGACCTGGGAGGGTCGAGGCCGGGAAGCATTGGGCCGGCCAACACGGAGATCTTCCATGACGGGACGCTGGTGCCGCCCATCAGGATTGTGGACCAGGGCAAGCTGAACGATGAGGCCTACCGGATCATCCTGCGCAACTCCCGCTATCCGGACCTGCTGGAAGGGGACTCGCGAGCCCTGATGGCCGCGGCGCAGCGGGCGGAAGAGCGGGTGCTGGAAATCTTCGGTCGGTTCGGCAAGGAGACCACACTGGCTGCCATTCGCCAGGACCAGCAGGAGACCGCTGAGTTCATCCGACAGAAGACCCGGGAGTTGATTCCAGAGGGTACCTACTCCACGAGGGATTACCTGGACAATGACGGAGTGGGCGATGAGTGGCACTCCTTCCACCTGGAGCTGAGCCGGTCGGGGGACGATATTGTCCTGGATGCGACGGGCAGCGACGACCAGACGCCCGGGTCCATCAACTTCATTGCCAGCAACGGCACGCTGGGGGCGTACTTCGGGCAACACTTCCACCAGTACGACCCGTCGCTCACCATGAACCAGGGCCTGCTGGCGGCCGTTGACGATGTAAGGCTGCGGCCGGGGAGCATTCTGCAGCCCCAGTGGCCGGCGGTGCTGGGGTGTCGCGCCCATACGTTCACCAAGCTGAAGAACGCGGTGCGGGCGGTGGTGGCCCGGGCCAACGGCGGCGATGCCATGGCGGCAATGGCGGTGTACGTCATTGCCTACTGGCGCATGAGGGATGCCGAGAGCGGCGAGTGGCTGCTGTGCACCGACGGCATAGCGGTGGGGCACGGCGCGCGCCCGCAGGCCGATGGCATTGACGCCGTTTACAGCCGCCACAATGAGAACTACCCGGCGGAGTTCATGGACATGGAGTACCCGCTGCGGATGGAGCGTTACGCCATCAACCCCGACTCAGGGGGTCCGGGCAAGTACCGGGGCGGCTGCGGCATCATCCGGGATGTGCGGCTGCTGGCCCCGGAGGGGACGTTCGGGCTGCGGGTGGAGAACCACCGCTTTCCGGCCTGGGGGCTGGCCGGCGGAAAGGCCGGGGGCACATCCCGCGTGGTACTTAACCCGGGGCAGCCGGATGAGCGGGACATCCGCCCCTTCTCCGACGACAACCGCTGGGTGGCCGGAGACCTGGTCAGACTGTACACCGCCGGAGGTGGGGGCTGGGGCGATCCGCTGGAACGGGAGGTCAGCCTCGTAGAGAGGGACGTCAGGGGCGGGTTTGTAACGCTGGAGTCGGCCCGCTCCGAGTACGGCGTTGTGATTGACCCGTCTTCGCTGAAGGCGGATGTCCCGGGGACGCGGGCC
>JAPPJA010000465.1 GCA_028874675.1 Chloroflexota bacterium | reverse complement strand
GGAGACAACCGGTTTGCCGTTGGCGGCACCAGCAACGGTCACGTTGTGAAATACGTCCAGTTCCTGGGCAGAGGCTCCCACGCGGGAAGCGCGCCTCACATGGGCATCAATGCCCTGAATGCGGCCTCCTTTGCCCTTCAGGCGATCCACAACAACCGGGAAGTATTTCGTGGCGAGGACACCGTAAGGGTCCACGGCATTATGACCAAGGGCGGCGAAGCCGTAAACGCAGTTCCGGCGGACGTTCGCCTGGAATGGCGGGTCAGGTCAGCTTCACCCAAGGCTGTCGTGAGAAACTCCGCAATCGTTGACCGCTGTTTCAAGGCCGGCGCCCTGGCTGTCGGAGCCCGGGTGAATATAACCAATATCCCCGGCTACCTCCCAATGAAACACGATACTCACCTCCAGGAGATGTTCAGGCAGAATGCCAGTTCAGTTGTGGGCGAGTCCCGAACGCTGGTAATACCCGGTCGCCGCAACCGGGGCGGCTCGACCGACATGGGAGACCTCAGCCACTTGATGCCTGCCTGCCACCCCTATGCCGCCGGCGCTGAAGGGTCTGGACACAGCAAGGAATACCTGGTTACCGACTATGAATCGGCAGTAGTCAATCCGGCCAAAATAATGGCTATGGTGGTTATTGACCTGCTAACCGAGGGCGCCAAAAGGGCCAATGAAGTAATGAGTTCCCATCGTCCCGCCATGAGAAAGGAAGCCTACCTGAGATTCCAGCGGGAGAGGGCTGAAGTCATAGAGTTCGATGGGGCTGCCTAGCCGGCAAATTCGGTTTTGAAAGAAGAGGGGCCGCTTCAAGACGTGAGCGGCCCCTCTCCATTTGTCTGCTTTCCGGCGCCCGGTACGGTCAGGGGCCCCCCAGGGTCAAAAGCAAGGGAAAATATTGCGCGAAGGAGCCGCTGATCAAGGGCACGGTCAGATTGTCGTCCAGAGGAATAGGCGCTAACTCCACCAGACCCGCGATCAATGCGGCGACTACCAGCGTCCCACTGAATTCCGCAACACCTGCAGCCGAAAGCAGGGCCAATACCAGCAACGACACGCCAGCGAATGCCACGGTTCCCACCGGCGATTTGCCCAGAATTCTTGGTCCCGGCATGGGACGCCCGACCAGCGCCGCAACCGGGTCCCCCAGCGACAAGAAGAGCAACACAGCCACGGCCACAGGCTTGTCGAATAAGAGAAAGCAAAGGCAGGCTGCTATCAAGAGAAAAGTCGCGCCGGTGACCCGCCCCGACTCCCCTTGTTTCAGCAGCACGTTCAGCCACTTGAGAAACAAACGGTTGAGCCAGGCCAACCGAAAGCGGACGAGGTCCAGGGTCAGGCTGGCGGCGGCCAGAATTCCAGTAAGGAGTGCCGGCAGCTGGTCCGGCAGGAAGATGGCAATAACCGGAATTGCCGTGCCTACTGTTGCGTGGAAGGCGCGACGCTGCCAGGTGGGCCCTTTCCGTCCCGCCGGCATTGTCGGTTCGGGCGGTGTCAGCGGTTGTTCGGGCACAGCAGGAAAAATTGCCTCAACAGCGCGGCGGCCTCAAATGCAGGGACTCTTGCGGAGCGCCTGCCGCGGCCCCTAAAACTCGATGGTCAGGCCGTCACCCGCGCGCCACCGAAGTTCCCGAATCTCCGCATCCTTGGGAATCTCAAAAATCAACCACCCATCCACGCCAAATCCCTGTAGAAGCTCGAAAGCGCGGGTCGAGCCGTCCACATAGGTGGTGTTCCACAGGAAGCAGAGATCGGCCGGATTCTGGAAGGGGCACCGGGCCACCCTCTGACCCGAAATATCCTCCGGCGCTTCAATTTCCTGCGGACGTTCCTTGACGTTGATGGGGAAATATTTTTCGTGGAAGAAATCCCGAATCTCTGCGGCGTTCTGGTCAATGCTGACGATGGCGCTGGTGGCTTTATGGTTCTCAACTTTCAAGCGCAGCATAAGCAGTTCCCGGTCTTCCTCTTCGGGCGCCAGGCGGAAATATTGGGGAGGCTCGCCGGCTCTTGGCAGGGAATAGACCAACTCCGGCTCTCGCTCCATGGAAACGACGCTCAGGTGAAGGGTCCGGCCCGTGTAGTATTTTCCTACGGCGGGAGAAACGTCCGCGCAGGCCAGCAGGGCCAGGGAACTCAGGGTAAGGACCAATAGCGCGATTAACGGAATTCTCAAACGGAAAAGTACAGTAAAGTTGTTCATACCCTCTTCAGGAACCAGTGGCCGATAGTGTTGGGAGCTGTCGCAATTGTGCCACCAAATCAGGCAGCGTATTAATCAGGTAGTCGATCTCTTCTTCGGTGTTTTCTTTCCCCAGGGTTAACCTCAAACTGCTGCGGGCCAGCTCCGCTGTCTGCCCCAGGGCCAACAGCACGTGGGAGGGCTCCAGGGAACCTGAACTGCAGGCGCTTCCGCTGGAGGCGGCCACACCGGCCATATCCAGGCCCAGAAGGATTGATTCACCCTCCACGCCTTCGAAGGAAAAGTTGACGTTGTTCGGCAGGCGCTGGGTCGGATGGCCGTTCAGGCTGGTGTCCGGGACCGTGGCCATAATCTCGTCGGCAATGCGGTCCCGCAGGCGCTTGCAGGTTTCTGCCGCCGCTTCCCGCTCCGAGTCGGCCAGTTCCAGGGCAGTCGCCAGCCCGACTATTCCCGCGATGTTTTCGGTTCCCGACCGGCGTTCCCGTTCCTGGCCCCCGCCCAGCAACAGGGGGAGATAGGGCGTGCCGCGCCGTACGAACAGGACACCGGTTCCCTTGGGACCGTAAAACTTGTGGCCGGAAAGGCTCATCATATCAACGCCAAGCTGACGTACGTTCAGGTCCAGGTATCCAGCTGCCTGAACCGCGTCGGTATGCATAACTATCGTGCGGTCCAGCTCCTGGGCCCTTTGGTGAACCGCCTGCGAAATTTCACGGACGGGGTTGATGGTGCCGATCTCGTTATTGGCGTACATGATGGAAACCACGGTAGTGTTTGGACCCGTGGCATTGTACACCTGTTCCGGGCTGACAGCCCCATACTCGTCAACGGGGAGGAACGTAACCTCGTAGCCCAGGTTTTCCAGGTACTGGCAGGTATGCAACACTGCGTGGTGCTCCACGCTGGAAGTGATTACGTGATTGCCCGTCTCGTGAAGCGCAGTAGCCGCACCGATTATAGCGGCGTTGTCCGACTCGGTCCCCCCGCTGGTAAACACCACCTCGCTGGTACGGCAACCCAGAACCCTTGCTGTCCTCTCCCGGGCGTTGTCCAGCGCGTAACGGGCCTCCTGCCCAACAGTATGCATACTGGATGGATTCCCATAGAGCTGGGAAAAATAAGGCAGCATGGCCTCCAGAACGCGGGGGTCGGTCGGAGTAGTTCCGGCGTGGTCCAGGTAAATCAAGCCCTGGGAAGACATTGGCAACCTCTGTTTTAGCCTGCGCAACATTTTAGCACAGGCAGGTTTGGTATTAGCGCTCGTTCCGGAGCCCTGGCAGCATTTTCGAGGTAGGGTACTCTTCGGACGGTATCAGGGCAAAGCCTTGCTGGCGCCTCCCTGAGAGCCTAACGAACACGACGGTTGGCCCGAATGCATTCCAGCAACTGGGCGCTGGTAACCAGACCCAGGGGAATGCCATTTCGCACCACGGCCAGTAGCTGAGTTCGGTCGCTGTCCATCCGCTCCAGGGCTTCGAAAACTGGCGTTTCGGCGTCAACCGAGGGAAAGGAGGATATAGGGACCATAATTCCTGAAATGGTGGCTGACTCCGGCTTTAATCTCGAAGCATCACTCAAGATGGATCCAGTTACCACTCCGTAGGGAGGGCCGTCAACAATTATTCCTGTATTGCCGGCGACAATCATCGCCATGAGCACTTCCCGGGACAGGACCGGCAGATCCCCGGGCAGCGGCTGCCACGGCCGGGGAAAAACAGTCCCCACCTTGAGATTCCGGAGGGTATGCCTGACGGCCTCCTGACGGTAGTTAGCGGTCGCCACATATACCAGGAAGCCCCCAACCAGGGCCAGCCATATGGCCTGGAAATTGCCGGTAAGCGCCCAGACCACGCCTCCGGCAACCATCAGTATGCCCATCCCCTGGCCGGCGTGGATCGCCAGCCTGGTGGCCAGCCAGTAGTTGCCGGTGGCGCCCCAGATTCCCGCTCGAAGCACGCGTCCTCCATCCAGGGGATACCCCGGCAACATATTGAAAATTGCCAGGGATAAATTGATGGCGAAAAGCGTGAACAGAACGGCGCTCAGGTATGAGATGTAATTGCCCAGCAGGTACCAGGCAAATCCCAATATAACCGCCAGCGCCAGGCTGGTGGCAGGGCCCACGGCCGATACCAGAAACTCGGTCATCGGTCGTTGGGCATCATGGGCCAGTTGGGAGACTCCGCCAAAAATGAACAGCGTGATACCCCTGACGGGTATGCCCCACGCCAGCGCCACCAGGCTGTGGGACAGTTCGTGGGCCAGCACGGAAAGGAAAAAGAGCACTGTTGTCAAAATGGCGACTGACCAGCGCGATGCCACCGGCCAGTAAGGGTACATTTCCTCAAATCTTGACGACATGAGGAATATGACCAGTCCAAATACAATCAGCCAGCTATAATTGATTCCCAGCGGGATGCCGAAGATCTTGCCCAGGCGAATTGACGAGTCCACCGGATTAAGGGACCTTCACTGGCGAATTCAGGCGGCCAGGCTACCGCAATCCCGTAGGTATGGGGACAGCGGAAGGGATGGACGCCCTGTTAAGTCCATTATACGCAATCCAACTCGCACGCAGATTCACGGGGCAATGCCTGCCAACGTTGCTGGCAGAGAGAGCATCCAGGATTTTGCAGCTGGCAGGGGGTTGAATTAGTTTCAGCGGAGAACTGGAGCTATGGGAGAGTGGCTCGAAGCGGCTGTCAGGCCTATTAGCTTGTAGATGAGCTTGGCTGCCGTATAAGCGCAGGCCGGCGGACCGTCCCGAGGAGCCAGTTCACTGACGTCAAAGCCCACTATTCGGCGCGAGCCGGCCACACTGGCCAGCACTGCCATTATGTCAAGCCAGAACATGCCCCCCGGCTCCGGAGTCCCTACCGCGGCCATCAGAGACGGGTCCAGAACATCCAGGTCCAGGCTTATGTAAACCTCGTCGCTCAGACGCTCCGTCAACCGTAATGCGTAGGCTTCCCGGCTCTCGCCAGGATTCGGCGGCCAGCCAAGGGCGGTTATGCCCGAGGCTTCCAGGTAGTCCCGTTCGTCCGGGGCCATGCTCCGGATTCCGGCCAGGGTTACGGGACAACGTTCGCTAATGCGCCGGGCGCCGGAAGAATGTCCCCAGGCCGTGCCCAGGTATTCGTCCCGCAGGTCTGCGTGGGCGTCCAGGTAGAGCACTGACATACGGGGGAAAACTTCAAGGTGGGCGAGGGCGGACCCGATGCATACCGAATGATCGCCGCCAATTACGCCCAGCAGCCGCTCGGGGGACAGATGCTGTTCTACGGCCAGGCGGACACGTTCAACCATTTCGGCAGGATTGCCGGTATGGGGTTCCAGGGCCGGTGTGGTGTGGATTCCTACCTGTGAAACATCCAGGTCCAGTTCCCAGTCGTAGTCTTCCAAACCATAGGAGGCTTCGATGATTGCCGATGGGCCCTGGCGCGCGCCGCTGCGGACTGAGGTTGTGCTGTCGTAGGGAACCGGAATCAGCACAGCGCCGGCGGTGGCAAGATCGGACTGGTGTGGGGGCAGGGCAAGAAAATTGGCCGGAATCCAGGGCAGGTCTTTGTCCTCTCCTCCGACCATTTTCGAAACCTCTAGCTAGGAGCGAAGGGCCGACCGCTGTTCCTGGGTTTCGGTGAAACCCTGGTCAGAGTTCAGCCACTCCAGGCCCCGGTCCAGCAGCCAGGTCTTTGTGTCAGTGAGGCCGAACAAGTCTCTGGCATCGCGGGTGGCCTGGTCGTTGTCGAAGGACTTGCAAGAAAAGATGTCAATGTTGACGTAGTTCCGGTAGGGAAATGTATGGATGCTGATATGGCTTTCCGCGATTATCACGAACCCCGAGACGCCGGCGTCCTCAATTTTGGGCCCGTTGTATTCCAGAACATTGGGTTCAGTGATCCTGGTCATCCCAAGATTGTCCGGATAATTCGTAAGAAACTCGCGGACCAACTCCACATCCCACATCTTTACGGTGTCGCCGGCGTAACCGTCAATAACCAGGTGCATCTTTCCTGTCTTTCGCCTCCGATAGGTAAAAAAATCAAGCGGGGGACAGTTCCGTCCCCCGACTAACTCTTGGCAAATGCCGACGTATAGAATATCATCACTACTGCTCTAATTCAACGCTGTATTTGTGGAGAGAATCTGGCTGCTTGAGTACGGGGAATCGGTATTGGGC
>JAPPJA010000434.1 GCA_028874675.1 Chloroflexota bacterium | reverse complement strand
TGCCAGGCCCGAGGGACCGTCAAATTCGCCGTCGCCGGTTCCGATGGTTCCCCAGTCGCGCAGCAGGTTTCCCTCGGGGTCATAGACGTTAATGCGGTTCATCCACTCGTCGCTGACGTAGATGTTGTCCTGCGAGTCCAGCGCCAGACCGGCCGGCCAGATCATCTGGCCCCGGCCGCTGCCGTTTTCGCCAAACTCCCTGATGAACTCCTCGTCTCCGGACTGGAGGCCGACGTCGAACTTGGTGACCCGCGCTCCCCGGGCGGTACGGTCCCAGGGTACGGCGGTAACGGCCTCGCCGCCCCGGCTGAGGACATAGACCAGGTTATCGGAACTGAAGGCCAGGGCGTTGCCCGAGTTGAACCCGGCGCCCACGCCGCCGCGTCCCATGGCATGGCTGAAATCGTAGGTCCTGCCGGCTACTACCCGCGTTACCATAGCTAATTTCGCCTCCAAGTTAAGTCAAAGGGCCAGCGGTCCAATTAAAGACGCTGGCCCCAGATATCTAACCCTGTGTGGTCCCTAGAGGAACTTGGGCTTCTCGAACTCGCCCTTGACTATGGGCTTGGAATCCAGGCCCAGCCAGTCTTCCAGGACGGTGGAGTAGAAGCCTCGGAAGTCCAGGTTGGGGACCAGGTCGCCCTGCTGCAGGTCTTCGGCCTTGCGGGACGGGTACTCGCCATAGAAACCGCCCTTTACGGGGGTGCCCAGGGCGAAGGCCGCGCCGGCCGCGCCGTGGTCGGTGCCGGAGCCGTTGTCATGCACCCGGCGGCCGAACTCGGAGAACATGATCATTATCACGTTGTCGTCGGCGTCGTGTTCCTTGAGGTCGGCAAAGAAGTCGCTGACCCCGGCGCATACATCGTTCCAGAGACCGGCGTGCATGCCGGGCTGGTTGGCGTGGGAGTCAAAGCTGCCGTAGTCGCAGTAGAAGATCCGGGTGCCCAGGTCGGCCAGGTGGATGCGGGCAATGTCCTTGAGCTTGCGGGCAATGGGGTTGTCGGCGTATTCGACTGTGGAAGAATACATGCCCGGGGCCACCTTAAGGATGTCCGCGCCCTTCATTGCCTCCAGGCCCGTCTCGCCCAGGTACTCCATCACCGCGCCGGTGCCGATGGTGGGGGTGTACATCTGGGAGAAGCGGTCCAGAATCTTCAGCCGCTGCTCCTGGCTGGAAATGCCGGTAAGCAGGCCGTAGCTGTCCAGGCTGTCCACCGCGGCGACGGGAACGCCGGCCACGGATACGGCCCGGAACATGCTGGGGCCCATGCTGACGGTGGTTACCACGTTTTCCTTGTGGGGGTCAATTTCGCGGGTGGCCAGGCCCAGCCAGCCCTCGGTTCCCAGCTTGTCCGGCTCGCAGGTGTGCCAGATGTCCATGGAGCGGAAGTGGGAGCGCGGGGAATCGGGATAGCCCACGCCGTGGACGATGGCCAGGTTGCCCTGGTTGAACATTTCCTCCATCACCCGCAGGCTGGGGTGGAAACCCAGCTCGTCGTTAATGCGAATGATGTCTTCGTCGGCAATTCCGACGGCGGGACGGTTGTCCCGGTAAAGAGGGTCGGTGTACGGGATGACTGTATTCATATAGTCATTCCCGCCGGAAAGCTGCAATACAACCAAAACCGGGTCTTTCTTGTTGCTGGTCATCTCCTGTCTCCTTGCTGGGCCAACGGCCTGAATTTTGGCGCGTTGACGACAAGTTCCTTAAGAAATAAGCGCCTTAAGCATACTGGTATTCGCGTAAAGATACAACCAACTGGAGCATTTCGCCCACCCGGTCCCTGGCCTGCACGTCGTCGGCCCAGGTAAGGGTTCCCAGCTCGCGGGCGTGGTTCACCAGCTGCTTCCGGTTGTCGCCGTCCACCACCAGGGGACCCATCAGGTCCAGGCAGGCGTCCACCAACTCTTCCGGCTCCAGGTCTCCCCGGGCCCGCAGGCGGTTAACGATGGCCTGGATGCCGGGCCTGGTGGTATCTCCCACCATGTCGGCGGAGAAGTTAATGCGCTTCATCAGGGTGCCGCTATTGATCCATTCGGCGCCCGTGTGCCAGCCCTCAACGCTGGGTGGGTTGAGCAGTTCCTGCCCCATGTACCCGGCCTCCTTGGACAGGTTGCCGATGCCGGGCGCGGGGAACTTGTACCCACCCACGAACCGCAGGGTACCCACCAGGACTTCGGCGGGACTCTTGATCTTCGCATAGCGGGCGTTCTTGAAAAAGTCGGAGGTAAACAGGACCCGCAGCACTTCCCGCATTTCGTAGCCCGACTCGGTAAAGGTACGGGCCAGCAGGTCGATGGCCTCGGGGTCGTTGGGGGGCGTCACCGACCAGGCGGGCACCTGCGGCTCCTCCGCCACGAAGAAGTTATAGAGGTGGCGGGCGATGAACCGGGCGGTGGCCGGCTGGGCGCAGACAATGTCAATGATGTCCTCGCCGTTGAAGTTGCCCGTGTGGCCCAGGAAGGTCTTTTCGCCCTCGTCATGGTCCTCGGGCAGGTACTCGAACTCCCAGTCGTAGCGGCCGTGGGCGTTGCGAGGAATGGACGCGGCGATGGTCCAGCCCGTAAAGGCCCTGGAACACTCCCGCACGTCGTCCTCGGTGTAGTTGCCCACGCCCATGCTGAACAGTTCCAGCAGTTCGCGGCCCCAGTTTTCGTTGACGGCGTACTCATGGTTGTCGCAGTTGTCCAGCCAGAAAATCATTGCCGGATTTTTGGAAAGCTCCACCAGCAGTTCCCGGTAGTTGCCCATTCCGTACTGGCGGAACATGTCAACCTGGGTAACCATTTCGTGCCAGTGGTCCAGCTTGGAACCGCCGGTGGCGAAAACCTGGTGCCAGAACAGCACCATTTTCTCTTCCAGCACCCGCTCGGTATTGAGCATGCTGTGCAGCCAGGCGGACGCGCCCATGCCGGGCGAGGTAATGGGCTTCCAGAAAGAGGGGTGGTAGCGCAGGAACTCGTAGCGGTCGGCGCCGTCCACCGTCTCTGGATTCAGGAGCTCGTCCACGGTGGCGTCGTACCCTTGGGCCGCCCGCGCCTCCAGTTCCTCGCGGGTGGCGCCAAAGCCGGCGCGGCGCATCAGGTGAGCCATCAATGCAATGTCTTCAGCCATATTCCTCCTTGCCAAAAGCAGGATTACGGGTACCGGTTCAGCTGTCTGGAATAGGGCAAACCAAACGGAACACCCCCTATGGGAGCTCCGTACCCGGTATTATCGTAAGCGAAACCGGGGTTGTCAAATACCTTTCGTAGCAGGGGATGGTCCGGTCCAGGTAACGCGGCGCAGTAGGGCGCAGGGGCGGACCTGCGTGGCCACCCTTGTTGTTATGGCGCTCTCCGCAGACAACCCACGCCGTTAGTTGCGGTGGATGGTGTCCATGCCGGGCATGGGAGCGCCCCGGTAATTGTCCAGGTCGCTGGCGTCATCCTGGTGCTTGCCCCGCAGGACGCAGTGATGGCAGACCTTGCACACCGGATGCCTGCCGCCAAATTCCTGGTGATAGGTGGGACAGAACCCGGCCTGGGGGTCCTGGCACCTGGGGCAGCCGTCGCATTTGGGTGTTCCCGTTCCCCCGCCGGCCTGCACCTGGGGTTCCTGCACGGGCGTAGTCATTGCAATCTTCATGCTGAAATCTCTATGGAATGTTCATTGTTTCGGGTTGGAACCGCAGTTCCGGAGTTCAACCCAACGCTGTATTCGGTGGTATCCCAAGGCGGTACGGAGGCGACCAGAGCCCGTCGTGCCTGCGAATTGTTGCATCCCGGACTGTCCGCCTCTCAAGTGTTCTCTAACCCTCCTAGCCGCACACATAAGAATTCAGAATTCGTGGGATTTCCGTGCCAGCCATCCCCGTCATACCGGCGAAAGCCGGTATCCAGGATTCCTTGCTACGCTTGACCTGTATTTACTGTCAGCCTTGCTGGATTCCGGCCCAAGGCCGGAATGACGAGTTCCAGACATCCGTGAACATTAATCCTGAACAGTTAGCCGCGCATTTCCCGTTTGCCCAGCCTGCGCCTTTCCCGCTATACTCCCCTCAAATTTCACCTGCAAGAGGGACAGCTATGGTTTACCCGGACTTCTCCAACGGCGTCAAGGAAGTGGACCTGGGACCGAAGGACTCTTTCACCAAGTTTCCCGTCGAGGTGGAGGTGGAAGGCTTCGACTTCTTTCTCGCCCAGGGCAAGGACGGGGTGCTGCGCCTGATGTCCTCCCTCTGTCCACACAGCTGGGGCACCATTTACCTGGAAGACACCTGCTTCATGTGTCCCTCTCACGGCTGGCGTTTTGAGTACTACACCGGCAACTGCATCAACGGCCCCATCGCCCAGATGTTCACCTTTGAGGTAACCGACCGCGACGGCCACCTGTACGCCTCTCTGCCCGAGGGCAAGAAGTAGAGGCTGCCGGCCCCTCTCTCCCATCGAGCATCGAGGCCCCGGTTCCCAGGCCAGCTTACAAGGGCGGCGAGCAGCCTTCGCCGCCCTGCTCTCGCTGCTTGATTTCTTCAGTCCTGGGGCTGGTTTGCCAGGGCCGTAACGGCGTCGTCAAAGTCCACCACCGGGTGGATGGTGGTGGAGTTCCAGACAGCCAGGCCCAGGTCGCGCATGGCCGAGTCCACGGCGTGCGCCCCGGGGGCGTCCAGGGTGATGAAGGTCAGGTGGGGCGTGGGACTCACCCACCCGCCGACCCACTTGCAGCCGTGGGATTCCAGCACCTGTTCCCGGGTCTGCGACATGCGAAGCATCCGGTCCCGTATTTCCGGGGCTACCCCGGGGCAGCGCTCCGGCGCGTGGCGTAGCTCGATGAAAAACAGCATGGGCGTCTCCTTCAGTTAATCCACGGATACCCACGAATGGCCACGAACAGGGAAGCGGGCATTAGCAACTATTGGTGGATATTCGTGGATTGAATCGTCCTATAGCGCGGCCCTTTGAAACACGCCGGGACGGGCCAGCCCGGCAAACTTGTCGGGATGCATCGCCTCGGCCAGGCCTTCCAGGACATCTATCACCCGCGGCCCGTGACGGCTGGGAATCAGACCGTCAAACAGAAACACGTTGCCCTTCCGGACGGCTTCCAGGGACCGCCATGCCGGATGGGAATACAGGCTCTCCCGCGTTTCCACTTCGGTGCGGGCCATGTCAAAGGCGCAGGGCATCACCATCAGGTAGTCGGGCTGGTACGCCACCACCTCATCCCAACCGATTTCGCGGGACTTGCCCCACTTTTCCGCCAGGCCCTCCTCGCCGCCGGCCAGTTCCACCAGTTCCGGCGTCCACTGCCCGGTGTTGCGCAGGGGGTCCAGCCAGTCGATGCAGAAGACCCTGGGACGTCCGGTTAGGTTACCGAGCCCTTCGGCAACCCGCCGGGCCCGGCGCCGCAAATCTTCCACCACCCGGTCGGCTTGTTCCGGCGCTCCGGCCGCATCGGCGATGATGTGAATGTTGCGGTAGATTTCCTCCAGCCCCACGGGACGGGTAACCACAATTTCCGGCTCATAGTCCAGGAAGCGGGCGGCCGTGGCATATACCGAGCTCTGGTCTATGGCGCAAACCTCGCAGATTTCCTGGGTAATGATCAGGTCGGGCCGCAGGTCTCGCAGCAGGTCGCCGTCAATCCAATGGACCGGATTGTTGCTCTCCCGCGCCTGCCGGATGATCGCGTCGATTTCCTGGCTGCCCAGGTGGGAAACGCTGCGCACGCTGCGGCTGACCACGGGCCTGCTGCGGGCGTCGGCCGGATAGTCGCAGGTATGGGAAACGCCCACCAGCTGGTCGTCCAGCCCCAGGGCATACACGATTTCCGTTGCGCTGGGCAGCAAAGAACAGATGCGCATGGAATGGCACCCCCGGCCGCATTAGAATGTAATGAGTATAGCGTCATGTGGGCTCGGGGGAAGGAGTGCCATGACATTGGGTCGCGCCACAACAGTCCTGGCATCGGCTGCCCACCTGCTGGCCTGGGCGGCGTTCCTGTGGACGGCCTTCTGGCCTTTCGCCTACCAGGGTGTTTCGGCCACACCGGTCCAGGTCGATGAAATGGGTAATCCGGTAGGGTCGGTGGAAAGGGAAGTGGTCCGGCATTCCGCCTCATTCGTGGAAGCCAATGGAGCCTGGGTCCTGGCACCCTTGTTCATTCCCGTAGTCCTGACGGGGCTGGCCCTGTTGGTCCTGGCAACCTGGCGGGGAAGGACCGGTGGAATCATACCTGTCCTGTGGGTGTTGACCGCTGGGCAGCTGGCCTTCTGTCTCTTGGCATCTCTTTCCGTGGGCGTGTTCTATGTGCCGGCAGCGCTGGTCCTGATTGTTGCTTCCGCCACCCTCACCTCGCGGCACCGGCTGCCCCGGGTTCCCCCGGAGTAGGTCACGAGAAGGGGGGACCCGGGACGACCCCCGCCGCTGGGGCGTTAAACCCTTAATT
>JAPPJA010000045.1 GCA_028874675.1 Chloroflexota bacterium | reverse complement strand
CTGGTAGCGTATCGCCATGGCGGTGGGGTTTTGGGACAGGGCGGGGGGCAGTTGGCAGCCTCGCCCGTCTGCCAGGTCAGCCAGTTGGGGCCGGGCGATGGCGAGGATCATGGCCGGGGGCGCAATTATTCCGGGCAGCCCGGTCTCCTGCGCCGCCGGCTGGTTGGTGTAAACCAGGTTCTCGTATCGGGCCGCCCGGCAATATTCGGCAATCTCAAGGTCCGTTACTTCCCGCGAGGAAGCCGGAGCGGTGTCGCCCACTTCAGCCAGGCTCCATGTGTACGTCATGGGCGTTAATTTAGCACACAGAGCGAAGAAACACCGCCCCTGGTCATCCCTGTTCCGGTGTGTAAGACCAAGCCGTGGCCCGATGGGGAGTTATCCTGATGACCGGGTTGCCGTCGATGTCCATTTCCAGGTACTGGGGGTATTTTTGCCGAAGCAGTCGGACGGCTTCCCGACGTTCCTCAGCTTCCCTGGCCCCGTCCTCCAACAGTTCGGCCGCGCCGGTCAGCAGGATGTACCACAGCTGGGTCCAGTCCGAATCATAGTGGTCCACCACCAGCGCGACCTGCGGGTTTTCCAGGATGTTGCGTACGCGCCGCAGCCGGGTCAGAGCCGCCCGCTTGGGCTTTTGGTCCAGCGCAATATAAATGGCCGCGCTGGTGCCGTCCCAGTCCAACGCAAAGCAGACGGGTATCACATGAGGCGTTCCCGATGCGCCGGCAGTGGAGAGGCGGCCCACCGGGGCCGTCATCAGGCGCTGCAGTTGTTCTGGCGTTAGCGATAGCAAGAAGAGCCCCTAAGGAAATCGAGCGCGAAAGTCAGTGGCAAACGAATGGTAAGCCCGGTTCGGGGGCATTGACAATGCGCAGAATCACTCCCTTCAGGGCTATCGCATGAAAGATTCGTCCTACAGCCGGCTAGTATCCACAAGGCAAAGCTATGTCGCCCTGAGCTTGCCGGAGGGCCTAAAATCCTTCCCCACAGCCTCGCTACGGGTCCGAAAGCCAGTTGGTGGAAAGGAGTTTAGATTCTTCGGCAAGCTCAGAATGACAATCTACTCACTCATGCGATTGCCCTGTCATTCCCTTCCTGCCCTTGCCATTCCTTTTCTTGCCTGTAATATGGGTGTTGCCATTATCGTGGACTCCAGTTCAGGGGACAGGCCATGACCAGCAGTTCCGCCTCAAATCCAGACATCATCGTGGTGGGCGCCGGCATTGCCGGATGCCTGACCGCCTGGCTGCTAGCCAAATCCGGCCTGTCCGTCACCATCCTTGAGGCCGACTCGGTGGGCAGCCACGCCTCGGGTTTTGCCTTTGGCGGCCTCGGCCCGCTGGAAGGGGCGGGCATCCCGGACCATATCCTCGACTTCAGCGTTTGGTGCTTCGAAAGGCACAAGTCCATCTACGAGGAACTCCTCGACGAAACGGGCATAGACACCCAGTTCCACCTGAGGGACCGACTCAATCTGGCCTTTACCGAGGAGGAGTCAGACCACCAGAAACAGGCCATAGCGTGGCAGTCAAAGCTCCCCGGCTTTCGGGTGGAGTGGCTGGCCCCGGAAGCTGCGGTGAAGGCGGAACCCCGAACCAACCCCAACTGCATCGGCGCCTCCTATGCCCAGGGGACCGGCGCGGTGGAGGCCTACCGCTACAACCTGGCGGTAGCCCAGGCGGCGGAAAAGTACGGCGCCAGCATACTGCAGCGCCGCGTCACCGGCCTTTTGGGTGACGAGGGCATCTGCCGGGGCGTAAAGCTGCAGTCGGGCGAAATGGAAGCCGGCGCCGTGGTTCTGGCCGGCGGTCCCTGGTCGGGGGGAATGTCCGAATGGTGCGGGATGGAAATTCCAGTGCGGCCGCTGAAGGGCCAGATCGTCCGCCTTCAACTCTCCGAGAATCCCATGGTAGCCTCCCTGAATTATGCGGGAAGCTACGCCGCCTCCAAGCCCGACGGTCTCATCTGGGCCGGAACGACTGAGGAGGACGCTGGTTTTGACGAGCAGCTGACCACCGCCGCCCGCGACAAAGTGCTTGGCGACCTGCTCAAAATGGCCCCTTCCCTGGCCGAAGCGGAGCTGGTGCAGCAGACCGCCTGCCTGCGTCCCCTGACCCCCGACGGCATGCCCATCGTGGATGCCGTCCCCGGCTGGAACAATCTCCACCTCATCACCGGCGGCGGCCGCAAGGGCATCCTCTGGAGTACCGGCATGGCCCACGGCCTGTCCGACCTCGTTCTCAACGGCAGCAGCGACATACCCGACCTTTCCGCCCTCTCCCTCTCCCGCTTCCAGACCTGAACAAATAACCGGGCAGCTGTTTCGGGTGTCCCCTCCCCCGTCAAACGGGAGGGTTAGGGCGGACTGAACAAGTCGCCAAGAAATCCGGTCAATGTGCAATTTGCCGGTTCTTGAGATTGCTCCAAGTCAGTGATTCGCAGGACCCGGAGCCTGGGCCAGCGAGAATCCTGCCCAGCCATAATTGACGCCGTCAGGGTCGGTGCACCCGCGCTACGGGCCGTCCGTTCTCCCGGCTGACCTTCATCGCAAAGTCGTACTTGCTGAATTGCAGGGCCAGCTCCACATCCCCTGGGTGGTACTGCGGCTGGCTTACGTCGAAGAACTTCTGGGTGGCCCCGCCGGTCAAAATCAAGCTGCGCACCGCCTCGGTGTCCGGCCGGCGTCCCTCCAGCAGGTTGCGCAGGTAGATGCCGCACTGCTCGTCCTCGTCCGCCCGCACCGCGCCCTGGTCGCCCATGGCCAGGATGGTAACCAGGTCCGGCGCATCCTGCAGCACCGCCCTGACCGTAGCGTCCGCCACGGCGAAGGATCCCAGGTAAATGGTCTCTGTCCCCGGGGCGTCAAAGGCCGTCGCCACGCCCACCGTGCCCGCGCGAGTGGACTGCACCAGAGACTTGCCCGTCAGGTCCACCCCCGATATCTCAAAGGGTGAGTTGCCGTAGTCAAACCCCTCGGGCCGCTTGCCGTCCACTTCCCCCATAAGCACGTCACCCACGCCGCCGCGGTGCAGGGCCAGGGCATCGGCCGCTTCTGCCACCAGCGAAATATCGGTGGCCCCATTGTCGAAAGCAATGGCGGCCGTCGTAAAAGCGCGGAACACGTCAATAACGATAACCGTCCCCGCTGCCTCTCTTGCATCCCGCACCAGGCTGCCCAATCGTATTTCCATAGAACGTTTCCTCTCGTGGGGGCGACCCCCCTTACTAATGGCTGGACTAATGGCTGGGCGCGCGCCTCAGGCTGTGCTCCCTTTCCTCCAGGATGGAATCGGCAATACCGGTCACCAGCCTCGACATCATCCGGTACAGATCAGACCCCTCTTCGTAATTGGCCGTGTAAGGGCCCACCGTCAGGCGCTGCCCTTCCGCCAGCTCATAGGGACGGCGGAAGTCCGAGTCGTCAGGCGGGGTCACGCCGACAGCCTTCCCGCCCAGGTAGCGAATCATCGAGAAGCAGGGGATGTCGCTGGGCCCGTCTCCCACATAGATCATATTCCTGAAGGGCACCCGGCGGTCTGCCCCGTCCATGGCATCGTTGACCCGATACGGGTTTCGGCGAAGTTCCGCCCCCGAGATACCCTTGTTTATGGAGTAGATAAACTTGGTCTTTTCCGTGAATGTGACCGCCCGCTTCACCGCTACCGCCCTTCCTTCGTCGTCATAATCATAGGCGCAGCCGAAAATTTCGTTGGCGGCTCCGACCAGGGGTGTGGCTGTCAGGACCGCTTCAATACCGCTGCTGACTATGAACCACTCAATGGTGACATTGGCCTCCACGTAATCGGCGTTGGCCGCCAGCAGCGACCTCAGGCGTGGAACGAAATCCAGGGCGCCGGGGTAGAATTCCACTCCGGCGCCCACGGAATTCAGCTTCTCCAGAGTCAGGGGCCCAGCGTCAGACTCCCCCGCTTCCACCAGCAACCGCTGCAGGTAGGCCAGCGGCGGGTCCCACCCATCCTCGACCAGGGCGTTCACCCGGTTCTTCCAGAATTCCCGGGAGTCGATGCCCAGCTCCCTTACCAATCTGTCCGACGTATCCGGACACAGCGTCCCATCGCAGTCGCAGATGATTGCAATGACGTCCTGGGCCATTGGACTACTTTTTGACCAGCTTTTGCAGCGTCCGCGGGTTGTCCGGCGGATTGGAGTAGCTGCGAGTGTGGGTCCACGAAACCTCGCCCACGTAAATGTCGCCCCTGGAGTCTATGCAGATACCGTGCGGCGCGATGAACCGGCCTGGCGTCCAGCCCTCGGTTTCATGGCCCAGCCTGGCCAGGACATTACCCTTGGTGTCGTAAATGGAAACCCGGGGCCCCAGGTCGGTGGCTTCAAAGTTCGGCCCGATTGGC
Organism: Chloroflexota bacterium; assembly: GCA_028874675.1. Lineage (GTDB taxonomy): Bacteria > Chloroflexota > Dehalococcoidia > Lucifugimonadales > UBA3495 > Bin22. The sequence goes on along the minus strand of JAPPJA010000045.1, from coordinate 2,076 downwards.
ACACCCAGCTCGCCGATGTAGGTGCGCTCGGCATCCTGGTCAATGTACAGGCCGCAGGGGCGGGCCATGTTCACCCACTGGGTCTCGAACTTGCCGCTGGAATCGAAGACCTGCACCCGGTGGTTCTCCCGGTCCGCCACGAAAACCCAGCCGTCCTTGTCGGTGCAGACGTTGTGGGCAATGTTGAAGCACCCGGGATCGGTCCCCGACGCGCCCCAGGAGAAGAGGTGTGTACCGTCGGGAGAGTACTTGTGGACCCGGGCGTTACCGTACCCGTCGGAGACGTAGAAGTCGCCGTTGCGCGGGTCAATGGCCACGTGGGTGCAGCGGTTGAACGGGTCGCCGCTCATGAAGGGCGCCGGCTGCCCGCTTATCCCAAGCGTGAACAGCACCGTGCCGTCCAGCTTGCACTTGCGGATGGTATGGTCCCCGTCGTCGCTCAGGAACATGGTATCGTCGGGAGCCATGGTTATGCCGTGCGCCCGCGGGTAAACGCCCTCGCCCCAGGATTCCAGGAAGTTCCCGTCCTTGTCGAAGACGATCATCGGGTGCTCGCCCCGGTTAAAGGCATAGACGTTGTCGTTGGCGTCCACGCCCACCGCCGCCACTTCCTTGAAAGACCAGCCGTCGGGCAGTTGACCCCAGCCCTCGGCAACTTCGTAGATATAATCGCCCGAACCCAGTTCCACCATAGCAATAACCTCACTTCGGCAGATTTTCGGTAGCGCCCCCTATGGGCGGACAGGGGAGATTGTAACACCTCTCCCATAGAATCAAACATGGATGAACAGCCTGCACAAGATTAGGTTCAAAGGCCCTATCTGAATCCTGTCTAACCTGTCCATCCTTGATTGAATCAACAGGTTCGGGTTGCTATCATCAATGAGCGAAACCAACTAAGGACAGGCAGGAGAGGGCACATGACCCAGGAAGAGGCCCGCGACTTTGTAAAATATTCCTTCTACAAGGTGACTCCCGAATGGCGGCAGTTGCCGCCGGAGGCCAGGGAGCGCAGCAAAGCGGAATTTGCCGCCACTCTGGGCGAGTTCACCGACCGCATAGACATGAACAGTTACAGTCTTGTCGGCACCCGCGGCGACGTGGATTTCATGCTGTGGAAGGTCAGCCGCTCCCTGGAGGCCATTGACGAGCTTATGTCCCAGCTGAACCGCACCGAACTGGCCGGCTACCTGCGCACTCCCCATTCCTACCTGGCCATGACCCGCCGCTCCCCCTACGTGGACGACCACCGCCACGAAGGCCAGGAGGGGACCACCCCCACCATGCGCATCGTGGGCCGCAAGTACCTCTTCGTCTATCCCTTCGTCAAGACCCACGACTGGTACCAGCAGTCCCAGGAAGAGCGGCAGCGTATGATGAGCGAGCACTTCGTCATCGGCCACAAGTACCCCGACGTCAAGATCAGCACGTCCTACTCTTTCGGCCTCGACGACCAGGAATTCGTCCTGGGCTTCGAAACCGACCACCCCGGTACCTTCCTTGACCTGGTAATGGACCTCCGCAACTCAGAAGCCCGCCCCTATACCGAACGCGACACCCCCATCTTCACCTGCCTCGCCAAACCGGTAAGGGAATGTCTGGATGACTTGGGGTAAATGGCTCCCCGGTACCGATGCAAGGACCCAAACTTCGTAGGGGCACCCCTTGTGGGCGCCCTGCCCTTTACCGTTTGAAGCAGCCGCATAAAGTCTCCCACAATACTGCCTTTACGACATGCGCTATTGGGTCAGGTGATGTGTTAGGCTATATACTACACATCCTGCCGGACCATGGCGCCCAGCAGGGACGTCCCTACCTTTGGCTTGAAGGGTTCTCAGAGTCAAGGGACCACTTGGCGGGGTTATCAAGAATGTACTGCCTGACCCGTTGGAGGTCTATTTCGTTCCTGACTATGTGCTCGTAGTAGTTTCTTTGCCACAACCTTCGGCTGATGGGTTCCCATCCCTTTTCTCGCACTGCGCGGATGTATTCAACAGTAGTTAAAGACTTGTAAGCCCCCACGATCTCCCCCAGCGTAGGGGTAGCTATTGTGGTTGCCCTGGTACCCTCATGGTC
>JAPPJA010000393.1 GCA_028874675.1 Chloroflexota bacterium | reverse complement strand
GTATCCCGGTGCTCAAGGCCCGCATGAACGCCGACCTCCACATGGCCGGGGAGCTGAAGAACACCGGCAACGGCAACCTGTTCGTCATCTTTGGCGAGCCCGACATCGACGTGCAGGACGCCGAAGACGGTCAAATCCAGGTGCGGGTGAACGGCGTGGACGTCTTCCACCCCAACACCGGCGAGGTACGCAGCGACGGGCCGGAGGGCATCGCCTGCTGGTTCATCGACACCGACTATAACCAAGAGAGCTTCTTCGTCCGCCATGCCTACTTCCTGGGCGCCGGCGACCCCTACAAGTCCCTAAAAACCACCCTCAAAGCCGAAATCGACGAGGACGCCTGGGCCACCCTCCACAGCGCCACCTCCCGCCCCTTCCCCCGCCCGGAGTCGGGACGCATCGCCGTGAAGGTCATCAACCACCTGGGGGACGAGGTTATGAAGGTGTTTAGGGTGGGATAACAACGAATAGGGGCAAAGACCGCGATTCTGGTAAGGAAAGACATGACCTATTTCAGCGACAGGGAACGTGGTGAAAGACCAAGGACTGCCGACGAAATTGGGGAACCGGTATGGGCAGGCTTGTCGGCGCTAATAGGGGCCAGATTCGATGATGGTTCATTCGGTATAGACTTTCCAGAAACCTGTCCTGATGGATTTGGGCCAGTAGGGACGGATAGGCGAGCGTTTGAAGCGGTGATGCGTGCAGAAATCCCCGATTTGCCGGAGAGTTTATTCAGCTACACCTTGGATGGGCAGCCACAAACGATTGAAATCCTTGACCTTCTGGAGTTCTGCTGGCACCACGTGGGAGAGCCAATACCAGGTTCATATCATAGTTTTTTCCAACACTCTCATTTGGGTTTCGATAGGGACCAAGGCCAGCAGAAGTTTTCTGACGCAGTCAACCGAATCTTCAGTCGCAACGGGCTCGCATACACACTTACTGGCGAAGGAGCCATTGAGCGGCTTGCACCTCCTGTCTTGCGGCAGGAGTTAACTTCCGTCCAGTTCGTGACCGGTGAGTCGGAATTAGATCACATCCTAGAATCGTCTCGCCGTAAGTTTCTGAATCCGCGTGAAGAAATCCGGCGCGAGGCATTGCTCGAACTATGGGACGCTTGGGAACGCCTTAAGACCACTGGAGAGGGGGCCGACAAGAAAGACCAGATTACGTCCCTCCTCGACGATGCAGCAGGTTCGGCATTCCCAAAGTTCAGAGGACGCCTGGAGAAGGAAGCCTTGGAATTGACTTCAATTGGGAATAGCCACCAAATCCGCCACACTGAGGTGACTCAAGAAAAAGTCGAAAGGACCGAGCATATTGATTATCTCTTTCACCGCCTGTTCACCTTGATTCATCTAATTCTTAAGACGAAAGGACCATAAATGCAGACATAAGACACTCAAACAAGGAGTCTGATCAGACTTCATGCAATTCCGCATAGCCGACACCTTCACTTCCAGCCTCGCCCGGCTGCCCAACGAGCAGCAGAAGGCGGTCAAGACCACTGCCTTTGATTTGCAGACCAACCTGTCGCAACCCGGCCTCAGCCTGCACCGTCTGACCGGCGCCAGTGACTCGCACTTTTGGTCGGCCCGGGTCAACCTAGACCTGCGCATCATCCTGCACCGGGCCAGGGAGAACGTAGTCCTCTGCTACGTGGGCCGCCACGACGACGCCTATCGCTGGGCTGAGCGCAGGAAGCTGGAGACCCACCCCACCACCGGCGCCGCTCAACTGGTGGAACTGCGTGAAGTGGTCCAGGAGATTCCGGTGCCGGTTTACGTTGAGTCCGAGGTACAGGCGCCGCCCAAGCCATTGCTGTTCGCCCTCTTGCCCGATGACCAACTGCTGGGCTACGGGGTTCCGGTGGAATGGCTGGAAGAGGTCAAGGTGGCCGATGAAGACAGCGTTCTCGACCTGGCCGACCACCTGCCATCTGAGGCGGCGGAGGCCCTTCTGGAACTGGCGGTGGGTAAGACGCCGCAGCCCTCCCTGCCCGCGCCTTCCGGAGCCGACCCGTTCAGTCACCCTGACGCCCTGCGCCGCTTCCGCGTCATGCGCAACGTTGAAGAATTGGCGGAGGCGCTGGAGTATCCTTGGGATAAGTGGACCATCTTCTTGCATCCGGCTCAGCTTGGCCTGGTGGAACGGAACTACAACGGCCCGGCCCGGGTTTCTGGCTCGGCCGGCACTGGCAAGACCGTCGTGGCCATCCACCGGGCGGCATTTCTCGCCAAGTCTAACCCTGGCTTGCGAATCTTGCTCACCACTTTCTCCGACACATTGGCGAACCTGTTGAGGGCCAAGCTCCGGTTGCTGGTCCACCAAGACCCTCAGGCCGGCAGCAGGATCTCGGTTGATTCGCTGGATGCCGTGGCCTCGGGCCTGTACGAAGCCGACTTAGGTCCCGTGAAACTGGCTTCACGGGAGATTATTAAAGCCCTGGTGAAGAATGGCGCCAGGGGGACGGGGACCAACTTCTCCCCAATCTTTCTACTGACGGAGTGGGAGCGGGTTGTGGACGCCTGGCAGTTGGACTCCTGGGAAGCCTACCGGGACGTGACTCGCATTGGGCGCTACCGCCGGTTGTCGGAAACGCAACGGCAGTCCCTCTGGCCGGTATTCGAGAGCGTCAGGTCAGGCTTGCGAGAGCAGGGACTGTTGACCAAGGCTGAAATGTTCGGCCGGTTGACCCGGGAACTCGCCCGGCGCGAACATCCGCCCTTCGACCACGTTGTCGTTGACGAGGCCCAGGACGTGAGTGTCGCTCAGTTGAGGTTTCTCGCCGTCGTGGCCGGAAACCGTCCCAACGGGCTGTTCTTCGCCGGAGACCTAGGCCAGCGCATCTTCCAGCAGCCCTTTTCCTGGAAGGAGCTCGGCGTGGACATTCGTGGCCGTTCTCAGACGTTGCGCATCAACTATCGCACCTCCCACCAGATTAGGACCCGTGCAGACCGCCTCTTGGACCCGGAGATTTCCGACGTAGACGGGAACCTGGAAGAGCGGAACGGTACAGTCTCCGTATTCAACGGACCAACACCCACGGTTCAGGTCTTTGGCGATGAGGGTGCCGAGTGCGCTGCCGTGAGTGGGTGGTTGACCGCCAGAATAGCCGAGGGCTTGCAGCCCGGCGAAATCGGGGTGTTTACCCGCTCATTTGACCAGATTGGCCGGGCCGTCCAGGCAGTCAAAGGCTCGAACATACCGTATTCGGTGCTTGACGACGAAAAGGAACCCACCGATGACCGTTTGTCCATTGGCACCATGCACTTAGCCAAGGGCTTGGAATACCGAGCCGTCGTAGTAATGGCCTGCGACTCCGAGGTAATTCCTCTCCAGTCCCGAGTGGAATCCATCGCGGATGAGGCTGACCTGGAAGAGGTCTATAACACGGAGCGCAACCTGCTCTACGTAGCCTGCACCCGGGCCCGCGATCACCTGCTGGTCACCGGCGTTGAGCCTGCTTCCGAGTTTCTTGACGATTTGCGCAGGTGAAATGTGTGGAGTAAATCCAGCCTTTGAGCCACGTGAGAGAAAAAATCGAAACGGGTTAGGTGAGTCTAATTCCACCACAAGCCCAGTGTCACTACCCGTCTCAGCAACTGACCCCGCTTCTCTCTATTCAATGCCCGCCGCACCTTTGCCAGAGCTTCCTCCCGCCACCGGATGTGATCCTCCCTTCTCGCACGTCCAAAGGTTCCGTTTCAGGGGGCAAAGTCAACCGAAACTCCCGCAGCATCGCCGCTTCCAACTCCAACCGTCGTACCGCTGCTATCGCCCGATCAACCCGGCTGCCCGCTAACCCATCTCCCATCATGGCCCTGACCGCGCGCCACTCGGCCTCCAGCGGCGCCACCGGGCCAAAGGCGTGTTCCTCATCGTGCTGCTGTTCCAGCGTATCTACCCCAGAGTCGGGCAACCCGTGACCCCGCCGGGGCGGCCGCCAGCAGCCCGACAGCCCCTGGCCGTCGTCAACCGCACTGTCACCGCTTGGCGACTGAGCCCGTTCTTCCAGTTCGGCAACCCTCCGCCGCAGGGCCTCCAGTTCCTCCGCCTGGGCTTTGACCGTCTCCCGCAATGCCCGGTTCTCATCCTCCAACGCCGCCACCCGGTCCTGCGGGGATTCCCCGGCGCCATCCTCCGCGCCGTCACCGAAGCCAACGTAAGGCCCAGCATCGCTGGCATTCTGGGAGTCCCGGACCTCCTGCAACACCTGGCGCATCAGCCGGGACGCTCGCCGAGACTGCTGGCACCTGGCCACAGTGCGGTAATTCACCCTCAGGGCCTAGGCAGCGGCAACCCGGCCCCGGTCATCCACCGGGGCGTCACTAGGTCCGATAGGGGGCCATCGCCGTCCTACTCCGTTTCGACACGACTCACGACGGAGTATTTCATGCGTCACTGGCGCAACTTCTACAAACAGATGGCCGGAGATCCGCCCGCTCAAAATTCAACACAGCCCTTCCAGAAGCCACACTCGAGGCAACTACCTGGAAGGTGCTGACTGATCAAGGAAACTCCATAACGGTTTCATCGATGAAATCCCTTCCGAGGGATAACGCTCGATTCTCCATGCCCGCAGACTGGTCACTGAACACCGGCAAGTCATAGGCAACGGCGGAGAGGGCTGCCCTCCATCCCGTCGCGCCACGCCAGGAGGAGCGGGATGAGAAGGGCCGATGGGAAGAGAACGTCAACACGCATCACCGGTTCGCCGAAGAGGCTATCGACGGCGTACACCGCCGAGCAACGGGATCGGATACAAAGGGGGGTGCGCATCCTAGCCCGCATGATCGTCCGCGCCCACCTGCGGCGGGAAGCATCCCGGGCTGAACCGTCGCCACAAGAGCCGCCAACTGACAACCGGCCCGATAACTGAGCCACCGATGAACGAGTGCCGAGTTCTCAAGCCCAACGCTTTACCCTGATCTCAGGTCACCCTTTCCGCGCTCATCCCCATACCACAAAACTCGCTCGAATGTAATGCCCTGCAAGGCATTATGTTCGACGAATTTCTCCTGGACAATGGAGTGTTGAACCGTTGGGCCGGAAGAGACGTGAATGCAGACAAAGACCCCAGCAACGCCAGCGCCGACCCAAGACACGGCGTCGGAAACAACCACCTCGAAGACGCCATCCGCGCCCACGTGCCGACCTACGACCTGTGGCAAGGCTGGCCCTGGGCAGCGCGGCATTTTAGCGTCTCCCACCACAACCTGTGGCGCTTCCTGGAACGGAGACACTTGGCCCGCCCCTGCCCGGAGCGGTGATCAAGACTGTCGGCGGCGACCCAGGAGGACACGCTGCGGTTCCTGTGAGCCGCGTCGGTAATGACAGTTGCCCAATGACGACGGCGGTTTCCGGCTGTTACGCTGAAGATATGGCATTCTCGCGAGAACGCACCCTGGACGCCCTGGCCCGGCTGCCCTTCATCGACGCGGGGGAACTGGCGCTGATCCTGGGGGAGCCGCTGGCGACGGTCCACCGCGCCCTGTCTGCCCTGCTGAAAGACGGCCTGGCCCAGCGGGTGAGCCACGGCACGGCCCAGCTTCCGTCCAGCCGCCGCTACTACCTCACGAAGCAAGGCATCGCCGAAGCCGCCAATGCCCTGGGCTACGACGCGCCCTCGGACTTCGTGCGGGCCTACCCGGTGTCCCGGCAGTGGCTGGCATTGCTCATCCGCCGTATGGACGCAGTGGCCCCGGTGTACCGTTTGGCGGCAACGCTGTCCCCCGGCGTGGACGGGCAGGAAACCCAGGTGGAATTCCAGCGCCGGGGCCGCTTCGATGCGGTGATCACCCTGCACAATGGCCGCAGCTTTGGCGTGGTGCGCCAGGGATTGGCCCTGCGGCGCCGCTCCCTTTACGACCGGCTGCGGGCCATTGCCGAGTACAACTACAACCGCCGACCCTCAATGGTGCTGGTCCTGGCTCCCAGCCCCTGGGAGCAGCGGCTGACCGATGAGTTCTGCCTCAACGCGGACCTCCGGGACTGCTACGTGGGCGTCGAGTCCAGGGAGACACTGGAACAGTGGGAACGCCTGGACTGGATTTCCTCCAACTGGGTGATTGGCAGGAGATACCGCACCCTGGAGCAGGTGGTCTCCCAGGCCGAACCCGGCGGGCGGTTTCAACCGGAGGCGCCGGAGCGCAAGCGGGCCTCCCTGCCCGACCCTGAGCGGATGGTAAGGGCAGCCCCGGCCTTCGGTCTCAGCCCCTCGGAAAAGCGCGCCCTGGACCTGATCACCGACCACCCAATGATTCGTAGGGAGCACCTGGCCCGCTGGTTGGGAGTATCGGACGGAAGAATCAGCCAGATGACTCGCAGCTTGGTGAATGATTGGAGATTGGTGGAACAGCACGGCAAGCGGAGCGACGTGCGCTACACGCTGTCCGACCGGGGCATCAGGTACATCACCCGCCGGGACCGGGCCCAGCTTGCCA
>JAPPJA010000024.1 GCA_028874675.1 Chloroflexota bacterium | reverse complement strand
GTGGGGGCTTAGGCACGGGGCAATCTGTACCGTATTTCCCGGCCTGTTGACCGTCGAAAACCCGATTCTCAGAGAAGGTTGCTCTCTTTAGTCCCTGCCAGCAATTGTTGCTGCGTTCGAGGAGTACCCTTCTTACGGGTCGTAGTCAGGTCCGGGAGTCTCTTTTCACATTGGTCGGGTGGGCCCTGTCGGCAGCGTTCGTTCTCTTTTTCACTTCACCAAGAAAAGGGGCGCCAAGCCTGGCGCCCCTCCTATTATGACCCATTGGTGAGTATTTCCGATTATTCGTGGAACTAGCGGTTAGTGCGTGGGCATTGACCTCGGCAGATTTGAGCTGCCCACCAGGTACTGGTCAACACCCCGGGCCACCTCGCGGCCCTCGGCGATGGCCCAGACCACCAGGGACTGGCCCCGGGCCATGTCGCCGCCGGCGAATACGCCGGGGACACTGGTCATCTTGTTCTCATCTACCTGCACGTTGCCCCGACCGTCCAGGTCCACGCCCAGGTCAGTCAGCATTCCCTCGTGCTCGGGATGCAGGAAGCCCATGGCCAGCAGGACCAGGTCCGTCTCAACTTCCATGTCGCTGTCGGGGACTTCGCTCATATTGAAGCGGCCATCCTCCCCGGCGGTCCACTCCACCCGGACGGCGTGGAGCTTTTCCACCTGGCCGTTGCTGCCGGAGAAGAACTTGGTGAGGATGTTGTAATCGCGTATCCCCCCTTCCTCGTGGGCCGGAGAGGAGCGCAGAATCATGGGCCACTGGGGCCAGGGGTTGTTGTCGGTACGTTCCTCCGGCGGTTCGGGCAGCAGCTCAAACTGGTAAACCACCTCGGCGCCCTGGCGGTGGGCCGTTCCCAGGCAGTCGGCGCCGGTATCGCCACCGCCCAGTATGACCACCCGCTTGCCCTCGGCCGTAATCTGCTCCGCCGGGTCCAGTTCTTCTCCGGCCAGGAGCTTGTTCTGCTGGGGGAGATACTCCATTGCCAGGTGAATGCCGTCCAGTTCCCGCCCTGGAACGGGGAGGTCCCTCGCCTGGGTGGACCCTCCGGTCAGGCATACTGCATCGTACTCTGCCAGCAGGTCATTCACGGGATAGTCCACGCCCACGTTAACGCCGGTGCGGAATTCCACCCCCTCGTCGGCCATAAGCTGGATGCGGCGTCGGACAACGTCCTTGTCCAGTTTGAAGTCGGGAATGCCCAGCATCAGCAGGCCGCCGATGTAGTCGGCCCGCTCCAGCACCGTGACCGAATGTCCCGCGCGGTTCAGCTGCTGGGCAGCGGCAAGGCCTGCGGGGCCGGAGCCCACCACCGCGACCTTCTTGCCGGTCCGATTTTCGGGAGGATTGGGCTTGATCCACCCCTCCCGGTAGCCCCGGTCTGAAATCTCTTTCTCTATGTATTCTATGGTAACCGGGTCTGCGTTTATGCTGAGAACGCAGGACGCCTCGCAGGGAGCGGGACAGATTCGGCCGGTAAATTCGGGGAAATTGTTGGTGCTGAGGAGCACTTCAAGGGCCTTCTGCCACTCGCCCATGTAAACGTGGTGGTTGAACTCGGGAATTACGTTGCCCAGGGGGCAACCCATGTGGCAGAAGGGAACGGCGCAGTCCATGCACCGGGAGCCCTGCTTCCGGGCATCCGCCTCGGGCCAGTCCAGGTACAGCTCCTGGTAGTCTCCTTTTCGTTCCGCCACCGGGCGGCGCCTTGGCGGCTGGCGCCCGGATTCCATAAATCCAGTAGGTTTACCCATGATGAGCTACTTCCAGTTCTGCGGCCTGTTTGCGCTCTTCCAGCACCCGGCGATAGTCCCGGGGCATAACCTTCCTGAAGCTGTTTACCGAGGAATCCCAGTCGGCCAGTATCTTCCCGGCCGGGGCGCTGCCGGTGTGTTCCAGGTGGTCTTCAATCAGTCGGCGCAGCAGGGCAATATCTTCGGGGTCGGCCAGGTCTTCCAGGTCGGCCAGGCCGTCGTTGAATCGTATGGCAAAATCGTTGTCGGGGTCATAGACAAAGGCTATGCCGCCGCTCATGCCGGCGGCGAAGTTGCGGCCGGTGGGGCCGAGGATAACGGCCACGCCGCCCGTCATGTACTCGCAGCCGTGGTCGCCAATGCCTTCGATGACCGCCTGAACGCCGCTGTTGCGAACACAGAAACGTTCGCCGCCCCGGCCGCGTATGAAAGCCTGGCCGCCGGTGGCGCCGTAAAGGGCCACGTTTCCGATGATTATATTGTCCTCGGGAACGAAGTCTGAACCGGTCGGTGGGACAACTACGATCCGCCCGCCGCTCATGCCCTTGCCCATGTAGTCGTTGGTGTCCCCGGCCAGGCGAATGTCCACGCCCTTGGCCAGGAAGGCCCCGAAGCTCTGCCCTGCGGATCCGGCAAGGTTAATCTTGATGGTGCCCGGGGGAAGCCCGTCCTCGCCGTACTTCTTTGCCACCTTGCCGCTGAGCATTGCGCCCACGGTGCGGTTGGAGTTGCGTATGGGCAGATCGATCCTGACGCCTTCCCCACGTTCCAGGGCGGAGGATGACATGGCTATCAGCTGGTGGTCCAGGGCCAGTTCCAGGCCGTGGTCCTGGTCGTCGGTCTGGTAAATCGTTACTTCATCGCAGCGGGGGTGCCGGTAAAGCAGCTTGTCGAAGTCCAGGCCCTGGGCCTTCCACTGCTCTACGTCGGTGTTGGCCTCCAGAACTTCCACGCGGCCGATCATTTCCTGAACGGTCCGGAAGCCCAGCTGGGCCATAATTTCCCGCAGTTCCTCAGCCACGAAGAAGAAGTAGTTGATGACATACTCGGGCTTGCCGGCAAAGCGCTGGCGCAGTTCCGGGTCCTGGGTGGCGATGCCCACCGAGCAGGTGTTCAAGTGGCACTTCCGCAGCATGATGCAGCCGCTGACAATCAACGGGGCGGTGGCAAAGCCGATTTCGTCGGCGCCCAGCAGGAAGGCGATGGCCGCATCCCTGCCGGTCTTGAGCTGGCCATCGGTCTGGACCACGATGCGGCTGCGCAGGTCGTTGGCCACCAGCACCTGCTGGGTTTCGGCCAGCCCCAGTTCCCAGGGCAGCCCGGCGTGCTTGATGGAGGACTCGGGAGAGGCCCCGGTGCCGCCATCGTGACCGCTGATGAGCACCACGTCGCCGTGGCCCTTGGAGACTCCGGCGGCAATGGTGCCGACACCTACTTCCGCCACCAATTTGACGTGAATGCGCGACTCAGGGTTGATATTCTTCAGGTCGTGAATCAGCTGGGCCAGGTCTTCGATGGAATAGATGTCGTGGTGCGGCGGCGGGGAAATCAGCTCAACGCCTGGCGTGGTGTGCCTTACCCACCCGATAATGTCGTCCACCTTGTGGCCGGGAAGCTGCCCGCCCTCTCCGGGCTTGGAGCCCTGGGCCATCTTGATCTGGAGGTCGGTGGCGTTTACCAGGTAGTTGGGCGTAACCCCGAACCGCCCCGAGGCCACCTGCTTGATGGCGCTGTTGCGTGAATCGCCGTTGTCGTCGGGAGTATAACGGTGGTAGTCCTCGCCGCCTTCGCCGGTGTTGCTGCGGGCCCCGATACGGTTCATGGCGATGGCCATGGTCTCGTGAGCTTCCTTGCTGATGGATCCAAAAGACGCGGCGCCCGTGGCGAACCGCCTGACAATTTCCCTGGCCGGTTCCACCTCATCCAGGGGTACTGGCTGGCGGTCGGACCTGAACTCCAGCAGCCCGCGCAAGGTGGCCAGTTGCTTGCTCTGGTCGTTGACTGCCTTGCTGAATTCCTGGTACGAGGACCAGCTGTTGGCGCGGGTGGCATATTGCAGCTTGGCGATGGTATCCGGATTCCACTGGTGCACTTCACCGTGCCGCCGCCACTGGTAGGTTCCACCCGGGTCCAGGTCCAGGGTTGAGTCGATCTCCTGCACGGGGAAGGCGAAGCTGTGCCGCTGCAGCTGCTCCTCCTCCACCACGTCAAGGCCAATTCCTTCCACCCGGGAGGGAGTCCAGGTAAAGTACTGGTCAATAAACTCCTGGTTCAGCCCCACGGCTTCAAAAATCTGGGCGCCCCGGTAACTCTGGACCGTGGAAATGCCCATCTTGGACATTACCTTCAGCAGTCCCTTCTCGTTGGCCTTCACAAAGTTCTTGACGGCGTAGTCGGGCTTGGCGCCATTCAGGTCACCCCGTACCGCCAGATCCTGCACCGTGGCCAGAGCCAGGTAGGGATTTATGGCGCCAGCGCCGTAACCCAGCAACAGGCAGAAATGGTGGACCTCCCGTGGTTCGCCGGACTCAACCACCAAACCCACCTTGGTGCGGGTCCCTTCCCGGATCAGGTGGTGATGAACGGCGGCGGTGGCCAGCAGGCTGGGGATGGGAGCCTGGTCTGCGGACACGCCCCGGTCGGACAGAATGATGACGCTGTACCCGTCACGGATTGCCTGGGAGGCTTCACTGCACAGACGCTCCAGCGCTTCTTTCATGGCGCCCTCGCCCTGGGCGCTGAACAGGGTGGACAGGGTGGTGGACCGGACATCGCCCAGGTCCAGGTTGCGAATCTTCGCCAGTTCTTCGTCCGTTATCACCGGCGTCTTGATCTTCAGCTGGCGGCAGTGGAGAGGGGTCTCCTCAAACAGGTTCCGCTCGCTGCCAATGAAGGCCTCCACCGAAGTTACCAATTCCTCGCGGATGGCATCCAGGGGCGGGTTGGTAACCTGGGCGAACAGCTGCTTGAAGTAGTTGAAGAGAAGTTGGCTCTTCTCCGACAGCACGGCCAGCGGAGCGTCGTTGCCCATGGACCCCACTGCTTCGTAAGCCGTGGCAGCCATTGGCGTGGTCAGCATGCGCAGTTCCTCGGTGGTGTAGCCAAAGGCCCGCTGCTGCCGGACCAGTTCCTGTCCCTCCAGGACCTCGGGCGTCTGCGGCTCCGGCTGGTCCTCCAGGGAAACCCTGTTCTCCTTCAGCCACTCACCGTAGGGCTGGCGGCTGGAGAGGGTTTCCTTAAGTTCTTCGTCGCCAATGATGCGGCCTTCTTCCATGCGTACCAGGAACATGCGGCCCGGCTGCAGGCGGCCCCGCTCCCGGATGTTCTCCGGGGCAATATCCAGCACACCCGTTTCGGATGCCATAACCAGCTTGTCGTCCTTGGTAACGGTGTATCGGAAGGGGCGAAGGCCGTTGCGGTCCAGTACTGCGCAGATGTCCTTGCCATTGGCGGCCACAATCATGGCCGGGCCGTCCCACGGCTCCATCAGGCAGGAATGGAACTCATAGAAGTCCTTTTTTGCCTGGGGCATGGTCTCGTGCTGTTCCCAGGCCTCGGGAATCATCATCAGCATCGAGTGGTCCAGGCTGCGGCCGGTCATAAGCAGCAGTTCCAGCGCATTGTCGAAACCGGCGGTGTCGCTGGCCCCCGGGGTCATAATGGGCGGAATCTTCCTGATGTCATCGCCGAACAGGGGCGACTCGAACTGGGCTTCGCGGGCATGCATCCAGTTGGTGTTGCCCCGGAGGGTGTTGATTTCGCCGTTGTGAGCCAGGTAGCGGTAGGGGTGGGCCAGCTTCCAGTGGCCCAGGGTGTTGGTGGAGAAGCGGGAGTGCACCAGCGCAAAGGCGCTGACCAGGGACTCGTCATTCAAGTCCAGGTAGAAGTCGGCTACCTGGTGGGCCATAAGCAGGCCCTTGTAAACCACGGTGCTGTTGGAAAGGCTGCAGATGTAAAAATAGTCGGCATCGTCCTCGCCGATAACACAGTCCGCCAGGCCATTTTCAATTACCTTGCGCAGGGTGTAAAGCTTGCGCTGCAACTGGTCGGGTTCCATGTCCGCCTTGCCCGAAACGACAAAAAACTGGCGGATTGCAGGCTGGACGGCCCTGGCGTCCCTTCCCAGTTTGTCCGGGTCCACGGGAACGTCGCGCCAGCCCAGGAGAGCCAGCCCTTCAGAGGCAATGGAGCGGTTAATCAGGTCTTCGCAAAGGCCCTTGGCCTCGGGAGCGGGCGGCAGGAATACCATACCGACGCCGTAGGAGCCCAGTTCGGGCAGGTCAATGCCCAGGGCAGGGCATTCCTTGCTGAAAAATGCGTGGGGCATCTGCATCAGAATGCCCGCGCCGTCGCCGGTTTCCGGGTCGCAACCGCACGCGCCCCGGTGGCCCAGGTTAACCAGTACCTGAAGGGACTCGGTGATTATCTCATGGGACTGGCCACCCTTGATATTGGCAACCACACCCACTCCACAACTGTCGTGTTCCAGGTGGGGGGAATACAGCCCGTGTTCGGCCAGTTCTCTAAACGGGTTCATTTACTCAACCCCCGCTTCGTGGTCGTTGGATGTCAGCATGGGGCTTTCAGACTCACAAAACCTGTCAAATGTTTCGATAAAAAGTATTGACAATTTAATTACCGGGCCCCAGCCCGGCGATTTGTTAAATATATCACAATATAAGTGTGAAGGAAATACGCATTATACACGCCGGGCTATGCGGGGAATAGCCCCGAAGGCTT
>JAPPJA010000019.1 GCA_028874675.1 Chloroflexota bacterium | reverse complement strand
GGCCGGTGAAGGCGGTATTGAGCCTTTCGTGGGAGTGGTATATCTCACCGTCGGGCCGGCGAACCGCCAGGCTGTAGAATTCGCGGCCGCGAATCATCACGCCTTCGATAACCGCCTGACCGCCGTAGGTCACTCTTGGTTGTTCCGCCACTGCCTACTGCCTTCCGGCGCTGGTGAGGTATAAGGAGGTGGGCCCCACTGTCCTGGCAAGCCGAGATTGTTCCAAAAAAAGTAATCGAGGGCCATCCCTGGTGACCCTCGATTCTACCATCTGTTTCAGGAGTTGAACCAACTTACTGCAGGTTGTACCGTCGGCGCAATCGCTCAATTCGACCCTGGGTATCCACGATACGCTGCTCACCCGTGTAGAAGGGGTGGCACTTGCTGCATACCTCCACCCTGAGGGCGGGCTTGGTGGCCCCGGTTTGAAAAACATAGCCGCAGGAACAGGTAACTGTCGCGGTAAAAAATTCGGGATGTATTTCCGGTTTCATTTACTGATATTCCTTGCCATTCCCTTGATGTCGGGAACGCGAATGCTGGCGCGGGTTTAAATTTGCTAGCTGGCCAGGGCCATGGCATCGGCCTGGGCTTCCACCGGGTAAACGCTTACTTGGCGGCGGCCCTTGGAGGCCCACTCGAACTTTACCTTGCCCTCCACCTTGGCGTAAATGGTGTAGTCGCGACCCAGGCCCACGTTGTTGCCGGGCTTGATGCGGGTGCCCCGCTGCCGGATGATAATGGCGCCCGAGGATACCTGTTCGCCGCCGTACTTCTTTACGCCCAAACGCTTGCCGTTGCTGTCGCGGCCGTTGTTGGAGCTTCCGCCTGCCTTCTTGTGAGCCATTGAGGGTTAGCCTCCCGTCTGGATGTCCTGGATAACCAGGCGCGTGTAATTCTGCCGGTGGCCCTTCTTCAGGCGGTACCTGGTCTTGGCCTTGTACTTGAAGACCATCAGCTTGCGGTCCTTGTAGTGGGACTGGACCTGGGCGACAACCCTGGCGCCGGCCACGTGAGGAGAGCCGAAGTTGACCTCGCCGCCGTCGGAAACGGCCAGCACTTCCTCGAACTCCGCTGAATCGCCTACCTCAAGGGGCAGAAGCTCGACGTCCAGAACGTCTCCCGGCTTAACCCGGTATTGCTTGCCCCCGGTCTTGAAAATTGCGTAATCCATATTCAAAAAACCTCGGTTGTTCATTCTAGGGTAGCGGTGTATGAGTGTCAAGGTATGCTTCAGGCCGGAACAGGGTCTTTCGGTTTCCGGGATGCCCTCACCTACGGCCCCTCTCCCAGTGGGAGAGGGGTGAATTCTGTCCACGAAGGGCACGAAGGCTGAGGTTTATCCACGCATGGGGTTCACCTCAGTCCGCCCTGTTTATCAAGGATAAAAGAAAGGGATTACGTTAATGGGGGAATGAAGCTGTCTAATGACCAGGGCAATTGCGCTTTAAACTTGGCAGCTACTTTAAAGAGAGGTCATGTTACCCTGAGCCTGCCGAAGGGTCTAAGATCGATACCTGGAGAGATGGTTTGGGCAACGTGGCCATCGCTATATGACGGATTTTGGATGCTTCGACGTAGTTTAGCCTGAGCCAAATCGAAGGGCTCAACATGACAAGAGATTTAAAACGCGATTGCCTTGGCTCCAGATCGGCCAGCCAGGCAGGATGCGGAAATCCGGTGAATTGAATCATCCTGATCGTAGCGGGCAACGCCGGTGATGGGTGTATCATCGCCCTATGATAGCCATGGGAAACTGGACGGCCTCACTGCGAATCCGCGACTTCCGCCTGTTGTGGGCGTCCACGCTCCTCTACTCGCTGGCTACGGGAATGGAGCAGGTCTCCGTGGGGTGGCTGATATTCGAGCTTACCGGCTCGGAGTTCATGGTTGGCGTGGGCGCCGCAGCCCGGATGCTGCCCTTTTTCCTGTTCGGCATATTGTCCGGCGCAATAACCGACCGCTGGGAGCGGCGGTTGCTGCTGGGCATTGGCAACCTGGGAGCCTCCCTGGTCGCGATGGTGATGGCCCTGATGTTGCTGCTGGGCGGACTTGCCAACGTCTGGGTCGTGGTCGGGCTGGTGGGCGCCCTGGGCAGTATGTTCGCCTTCACCCTCACGGTCCGTCAGACTTACACCTTTGACATCGTGGGCTCGGGACTATCCCTGAACGGGCTGGCGCTGGGGGCGATGGCCATGCAGGGCGGCGGCATTGTCGGGTCCCTGGCCAGCGGAGCGCTGATCGAGGCCGCCGGGGCTGGCTGGCAATTTGTGGCGGCGGGGGTCTGTTACCTGCTGGCTGCTGTGGCTACCCTGGCCCTCCAAACCCCGGGGCGGTCGTCCCGGGTTGCCGCCACATCGGTCCTGAAGAATCTGGCGGGCTATGTCAGCCTGGTGCGCAGCCGCCGCTTCCTGCTGGCCCTGATGTTGCTGACGGCAGTCACCGAAGTGCTGGGATTCACGCACATGACACTGCTGCCGGTGTTTGCCAAGGAGGTGCTGTTTGTTGGGCCCACCGGGCTGGGTGTAATGACCGCGGGGCGGCAGGCGGGGGGACTGCTGGGACTATGGCTGCTGGCCGGACTCGGGACTGCCAGGAAGAAGGGACTGCTGATGTTTGCCACGGCCATTGGTTTTGGCATTGGACTGATGGCGTTCTCCCTGTCGGGCAGCATATATTCTTTCCTGGCGGTGCTCCTGTTCGTAAACGCCTGCGCCATGGCCGTCGATACCCTCTACAAGACCCTGATGCAGCAACTGGTGTCGGACGAGGAACGGGGGCGAGCGATGGGGTCCTGGGTGCTGAGCATCGGGTTTGCGCCGGTAGGCCACATGGGAGTTGGCGCCCTGGCGGGAGTGGTGGGAGCCCCGAGGGCCCTGCTGATCAACGGGGCCATTCTGAGTGCGGTCAGCTTAATCACCATGATTGGCATGCCGAACATCAGGCGGCTGGACTGAGGGGCGCCGGTGGCTTCGTGACAGATCACCCGCGTATGGCAGCGCCCAGAGGAGTCGCCCAACATCTCGACCGGCACGGCCGGGGCAATCGCATTATGAGTATGTTGTCATTCTGAGCCCTTCGATTTGGCTCAGGCTAAACTACGTCGAAGAATCCAAACTCCATCCCACAAACTGGCTTTCGGACTCGCAACCTGGCTGAGGGGTAGGACTCCAGGCCCTTCGGCAGGCTCAGGGCGACATGACTCCTGCCTTACGAAAATCAGCATCCTATAGACTGAACACTAGATGCGATTGCCCAGGGCTAATGACGCTTTCAATTGCTGCCAACCAAGTGATAAGATAGCAGTGATACATACATCCCTTGTATATTGATTGACGCTGTCCATTCCTCAAACTGAGAAGGAGCTCGCTGGAGAAAGTAGCAACTTTCAAGACTTGCGCTACGCCACGTCAATAATGCAGTACCTAGAACGCGAATTACTTGGAAGAGAGACCATGAGCAACGAGTCAGAAGCGCCCGACAAGTTCAAGTCACTCATAAACGCGCTCCTGAAGGAAAGATTCGAGGGGGACTTCACCTTCGACCCCATCGTTGTGATCCCCAAAGTGGACCACGATGGAAGACATTACCTCCACACCTATATCGTGTTCGAGGGAGATCAGAGTAAGCTCGACCCCCGTTGGACCCTGCGCCTTTCCAGCCGCGTCTGGCCTCAGGCAGAGGAATTGGGTTTCGACGCCATTCCTGTTCAGTCATTCGTCGAGAAATCCGAATGGCCGAAATTGGAACGCCAATTGGCTTGAACCCCAACAGCCTCATCTCCACTGCCAACCGCCTTGCCTATAGTCAAAATAAGGGCCGTCCCAGGCAGGAAGACCTTTGCCGAGCAGTAAGTACCGCCTACTACGCTATGTTCCATGCGTTGGCCAGGTCAAACGCAAACCTTCTGGTTGGCGCCACCCCGTCAAAGCGTAGCAACCGAGCATGGCGACAACTTTATAGAGCCCTGAACCACTCCCAAGCTGCGAGAGCTGCCAATAGGCAAGAACTGCCGCACTTTCCTCAAGACATCCAGGACTTTGCGGTCCAGTTTGCCAAGATGCAGTCCCACCGACACACTGCGGACTACGACCCTATGGGGACATTCTCTAAATCCGAGGTGCTCCAGCTCATACGGGAGACGAGCTTCGCCATTCTCGTCCTGTTTAGTGCAAGAACATGAAGACTGATTAACCAAATCGGGCCAGATACAAGCTACAGATACCAAAAGTACCAAGACCAATCAGGAGAGACAAGGATAAAGGCGACGCAGGTTGTCCCTCGGGCAGTTCGCTGCCAGTTAGGTGCAAGAGTAAAGATTTAATCTGACACCCAGCGAAGATTGTGATCAGATGTCCCCAATGCAGAGGAAGGGGTACCAGATGACCACGCAACAGGAAAAGGTTTAGAAGCCCAGGCGGGGCCCTTTTGCAGTTACCTCTTCATTTGGACAACTCCTCAACCCCAAAGTAAACGGAGCCTTCAGGTCGGGACGCGGTGTTTCGAATTCTTGGGGTCCCTCACCTGCGGCCCCTCTCCCAGTGGGGGAGGGATGAGTACTTTCCACGAAGGATCTCGCACAACCCAAATGGCATGGATGAAGTAATTGCCCATGCCTGCCCGTGCCGGTTGCTTTTGTCACGAAGCCAATCTAGAATCTTCTAAACTTTTTCGTCACACCGGGCTTGTGCTGGGCTCGGTATCCGGCATTCTGAATCCCAAATCCCGAGAGGCGCTTTTCAGGTTAAAGGAGGAATAATGAAACCCAGGAGACACCTCACCACTTGGCTTGTTGGTCTATTGGCCTTATCGGCCCTGCTAATCGTTGCTTGCGGAGGCGCCGCCGAACCGGAACCCGCTACGCCGGCTGCACCCGCATCCCAGGCGGTTGGTCAGCCCACCGCCACCCCCATACCGGACGCCACAGCCACTCCGGCTCCCACGGCTACGCCTCTTCCGGAGGATGTGGCCACCGCCCAGGACTCCATTGTCCTGGTGGTGCCGGAAGAGCCGGTTAACCTCAATTCCTTCCTCAGCATAGGCGGGTCTTTGTATGCTTCCATCACCCGCGCCAACCTGCAGGACCCCCTGACCTGGCAGTCGGGCGACGACCTGCGAATCGTTCCCACCACCGCCACCACGGGCTGGGAAAAGGTTGACGCCGACACCTGGCGGTTCAACCTCCGCGAGGGCGTCAAGTTCCACAATGGCGAGGCCTTTAATGCCGACGCCGCGCTGCCCAGCCTTACCGCCAACGGGAGCGCCGCTTCCGAGGGTGGCAGCATTAACTACACCGGTCCCCATACGTCGGTCAAGGTGGACGATTACACGGTGGACATCAATTGTCAGGATGCCTGCCCCATCTTCCCCAACACGGCCTTCTTCCTCGGCTTCGAGGCTCCGGCCTGGCTGGCCAGCACCACCGAAGAGGACCGGGCCGGCCAGAGCATCGGCCTGGGTCCTTACCAGCATGTGGACTGGACACCCGGCGTGTCCATCACCCAGGAGGCCTACGAGGACTACGTGCCCGCGGGCGACCACTTCGAATTCCAGAAGCCCCTGATCAAGAATATAGAATGGCAGTGGCGCGGTGAGCCCACCGTTATCGCCGCCATGGTCGAGACCGCAGAGGCGGACATGGGCTGGGACGTGGGCGTTGAGCAGATAGAGGCCTTCCCCGCGGAACAGCTGCGGTTCGGGTCCTCCGCCGAGACCTACACCCTGCAGATTGATACTGCCTGGCACCCGGAACTGAGCAAGAAGGAGGTCCGCCAGGCAATAGCCCATGCCGTCAACTGCCAGGAACTGGTGGACACACTGTACGCCGGCCTTACCACCTGCCGCGGCAACATCATCTGGCCGGGCATCATCGGGGCAACTGAAGCAAACACTGCCCCCTACGAATACAACCCGGAGCTTTCCAGGCAGCTGCTCCAGGACGCCAACTACAACCCGGAGAACAAGATTACCCTCATCTCCCGGGGCGTGCGCGTCGCCAAGCAGACGGAAATTTCCGAGGCCGTCCACGCCTACCTGAATGAGGTTGGCATCAACTTCGAGTTCCAGATCGTCGAGCCTTCCATCCGCAGCGCCCGCTCTCGGTGCGCCGTGGGCCAGGCAGTGCTGGATATTATCGAGGAGTCAGGCCGGGACCCGGAGACCGCCGAGGCCAGTCGCGACGACATGATTGCCGCCGTGGATAAGGGCCACTCCAGCTGCGAAGGCTTCCACATGATCGGCAACCAGCCCTCCAACGAGACGCTGGACTTCGGGCGACAGGTGCGGTACTACATGAACTGCACCAGCCAGCGCTCCGCAGTCTGCGATCCCGCTCCCGGCGGCATCCAGGACCAGATCGACGAAGCCCTGGCCTCCTCGGGCCAGGAACGTCAGGAACGGCTGGAAGTACTGGCAGACCGCTTCCGCGAGGAAGTGTTCATGCTGCCCCTGTTCGACCTGCCGGTAGTGTATGCCGTCAATCCCAAGCTGCAGTGGGAGCCGCGGCTCGACCCCACCATCCGCGTCAGCGGCATGTGG
>JAPPJA010000075.1 GCA_028874675.1 Chloroflexota bacterium | reverse complement strand
GGCTTACCACGCCGTAACCTGGGGCGACACGGGTTTGGTTCCCTTCAAGAACGACGAGATTTTCTTCTCATCCAAGAGTGAGTTAGACCGCTATACGCTGGACGTTCTTCTGAAGTATGGGATTCGGGTTCGAGATCAGTGGCCTGGCGGATATGTCTGGGAGCCTTCCCCGCAGCAAGTCAGGGAGCGGGAACAGGAGGACCAAAGGGCAATTCAGGAACGCATACAGGCCGCAAAACTCCAAGAGGAACAAGCACTGCAAACCCAACTTGCCGCCTTCAACGAGTGGTTCGCACGCAAGCGATAAACGGCCCTTTGGGTAATTTGCTATATAATTCCCTTTGGGAACCCTCGGCAATACCTGTCCCAACTCGGACGTCGGGCACTTTCTGTTTTGCCTACCCGCAAGGAAAGAAGACGAGAGGAATGCAGTAGCATCCATGGCTAAGGGCAGCGCCCAAGAGAATAACGCTCAGAGCTGACTAAATCGCCATGAGCAGGCAGAGGTCCGATGCACTTTTCCGGCAAAAGCCACATGACCGCCTCGGCGTTGAATGGGGGACTAGATGAAGGGATTGGGAAGGTTTGCCACTGCTGTCGCGCTGCTTATGGCGGTGGTCATCATTGTTTTCTTGCTGGTTCCCGGCCAGCGGTCGGGTCGAAAGACCTTGATAATCGCCACAAGTGTGGATTACCCGCCCTTCAGCTACGAGGATGAACGTGGCCAACCGGCAGGGTTCGACTATGAATACGGTACGTTGCTATGCCAAGTCCTGGATGCCAAGTGCGAATGGCAAACCGATGCCTTTGAGCAGGTATTCGACCGTACCCGGCGTGGTGAGTTCGACCTGGCCATCAACTCCTTCACCAGGACTGAATTTCGGGAGCGGTTGGTCGGCTTTTCCGACCCCTACTACAGGTCCTACGGGCAGTTCATCCGTCGGCCTGGAAGCGGTGCCGAGTTGGACGAAAGCAGCTTGGTGGCCGTTCAGTCTGCGACGATCTACGAAAGGTACCTGAACTCCCCAGGCCTGGCCCACATTGCGACCATATCCTTCGAAAACCAGGTCGACGCCTTCCAGGCGGTGGCGGATGCTCGGGCTGACCTCACAATTGCAGATGACGTGATTACCGATCTGGCAATAAACCAGTCTCCTTTTTTCGGAGCAGGGGAGCTTGGGAAGTTCGAACGGGTGGGGGAGCCCGTTGTGCCGCTCCCCGGCACACCAGAGTTCGACGCGCTGGGCTCCGGGGAAATCGGCATAATCGTCCCGCTGCAGAACGCGGGACTTCTGCCGGCAATTAACCGGGCCATCGTTGAGATCAATGGGAGTGGAGCTTTGGCCCAGGTCAGCCGCGACTATTTTGGCCGCGACATACTGGCCCGCTAGAGTTGGGGAAGTTCATGTACGCTAGGTATACAAGCAATGGCGTTAGGAACTGTTCAAGGCTTTGTAAGTACAGTGTATGCGATGGTTGTGTTTGGTCACTTCTTGCAGGTATTTCTCCTTTACCCATAGTCCCAAAGGCTTGTCATTGCCAGGCATTGTCCCCTCCTGGTGAATTAGGCGAGTGTCCAGAGCCTCCGGATCTATGCACATCTGTCCTGGTATTATTCGGGCATGGTTGCGAGGAAAGAAAAGGGGCCTTCGCCAGCTCGGTTTGCTACGGATAAGGGCCTCACGGCCACCTCCAGACCCGCGTCCGCGACTTTGCCGGGATGAACCGCACTGCCGGTGATAAGTGTCTTTCGGCCTACGCCGACCTGCACTGCCGGGTTCAACGCAGGCTCTTTGCCGAAGTGTCGGCAGGCCGGTCTGCTGTTTCCTTGAAGCACGAGTACCCGGGCAGGCACGGGATACCGGCCCGGATGTTCAACTCGGTGCGGGTGTCCCTGGAAGGGAAGGCAGCGTCGGTCCAAGAGGTGATGAAACTCGTCAGGGATGAACTGGAAGGGCGGATTTCTCGAGCCCTGCAATAAGTTGCCTGTATGAGTAACGACCAGCAGCAATGGCCGACGACAGCTACAGCCGACCGCCCTGAGGTAGACCCATCCGGCGACATCGAATCGCCTTGTTCCAACTGGCCGCTCGGATGTTCAGTGGACCCAGTACCCTTTACTGACACTTGTCTATAGCGACGGAAGGTCGGGCAAGCTTACACTTGCCAGTGAGCCTTATCATGCAGACCATTTCACGCCGATTCCAAGCTTCTAGCACCTACCTGACTGGCGCCCGGCCAAGGGGAACCAACCAAACCTGGGAGGCGGTACATGGCTGAACAGCAGGGCGGAAAACGCCAGCAACCCACCACCTGCCCGGAGGGATGGCTCCCTGCTGCGGTGGTGGTTCAACTGGAGTTGACCTGCCGGCAGGGGCACTACGCCCAGCGCTGCGTGGGCATCGCCCGCTTCGTCTACAACCGGATGGTGGCCAACGACCAGGCTGGCCGGGATATCGGCCTGTGGCTCACGCCCCACGAGCTGGAGAAGGAGTTCAACGCCCCCAAGCACATCAACCCCTCCCTGGCCTTCGTCACCCAGGTCAGCAAGTTCGTGGCCCAGGGGGCCTGCCGCAACTACCGCAACGCCCGCTCCCGCTGGCTGAACAAGGAGGTCAAAGCTAGACGTCCGGTGTTTCACCGGAAGAACCGAACCGGCACGGGTTCCTTCCTGGCCGCCTCTGGCGTGGACCGCATCAGGTATGACGGCCACCGGCGCATGAGGTTGCCCTACCTGAGCAGTGTCCGGATGACCCGCTCACTGCCTGAGGGAATCCCCTACGAGGTAACCATCCGGAAACGCAACGGCCGCTGGTACGCCTCCGTCGCCTACTGGAAGCCGCCCGTGGCGCCACCCCAACGAGAAACCCAATCGGTGGGCGGCGTGGACGCGGGCATCAGTCCCCTGGCCGTGGACAGCGGCGGCCAGCATCCCAACTCAAAGAGCCATTACCAGCCGTTCCAGGCCGACAGTGGTCAGTGTCAGTATCCCAACCCACGGGGCTATGCGAAGTCCCTCCGGACCCTGGGCCGCTGGCAGCGGGCCCAGGCCCGGCGCACCCCAAGCAGCCGGGGCTGGTGGGAGGCCCAGCGCCGCATCGACCGGGCCCACCGCCGGGCCAAGGGCCTCAGGGACAACGCCCATCACCACATCAGCCGGGCGCTGGTGCAGAAGTACCACACTCTCGGAATAGAGTCCCTGAACGTCGCTGGCATGGTCAAAACTGGCCTGCAATCCAGGGCCCTGGCCGACGCCGGAATGTCCGGCCTGCTCCGGCAGATCCGCTACAAGGCCCAGTGGCACGGGACCCGCATCGTCGAGGCCGGCCAGTGGTACCCCAGCAGCAAGACCTGTTCCTCCTGCGGCGTGGTGAACGCGAAACTGGGGCGGGAACCCCGGTGGTCATGCCCTAGTTGCGGAGTGCTTCACGACCGGAACGAGAATGCAGCGCGCAATCTGCTTAAACTGGCGCTACTCGCGGTAGGCGAGGAGGTGATGCTCCTGGACGGGGGAGCACTGGCTGGCGGTGATTCCACCGCCGGTGAAACTGCCCGGAGGAAGAGAGAACCAAGCCGAGAACAACGGTCAACACCCAGCTCAGGCTGGCCGTGTAACCATTGTTACTCATTTGGATTACCCCAGGGTCAAATAGTCCAGGCTGGGGAGACCTGGGGGTGGACGTCGCGACTGGCTGCACCAGAAGAAACGACGATGGGGAACCTGCGGACCAGACTGGCGAAGCTGGAGTCGGATATTCAAGCCGGTCGGGTACGGCTCTTCTTTGGGTCCAAACTCCTTTGGCGGAAGCAGCATGCGCTGGGCCACAACGGCTACACTTGCCACGAGAAATGGCTCATGGACTGGCGTTCTGCCGGCAATGACGGGTTCTTCGTGCTGTGGAGCAAATACGAGACGGACGGCAGCGGCAACCACGTCCATGCTTTCAGCGTGTCGCTGGTCACGTATGGCAGACCCGACACCAGGTTGAAGCCCTGGTCGGCGATGCCGTGGCTGGCATAGTGGCCTGCGCCAGATAAATTGGACTTCCGGCAGAAGGGGGCCGTCCCGGAGGGGGAGTCGCGCAGGTACAGCCGGATGGTCTCCTCCTTCAGCTGCGCCAAGGTCAAGTCCAGTTTCCTGTCCCGGAGGTTGCGCCAGGGGGTGGAGGTATTTCAGGTGAACCCGGCCTTCAGTTCGGTCATCGGCAGAGTGAAGCTAAAGATCGGCTACTTTCTACGTTGGTCGCAGGACGGAGTGTGGTTAGAGAATTGGCAATCCTATTTGTAGAAAACCTCGTCATGAACGCCAGGGATAGCCAGATTTTGTACTCGCGAGTCGTACTCCCGAAAGGTGTCGGCGTTGGCATAGGGCTGCTCGGTTAAATGAAGAGCCAGGTACTCCGCCAAAGCATCTTGTTCGGTGCCAGGCTCCGCAAAGTCAGCAACGCCAGGGCCGAGGATACCAGCGCCGCCCGGATTGCTGGTTATTTCTCCCGAGGACCGCACATGGCTCGCGTCGTGGTCGGTCGAGCCGTACAGGTTCACACGCCCCGTTGCTGACTTCGGGAAGGGAAACCCGCTGCCGCCATCGACCAGAAAATTCATGGTTGCCATCTTGATCCTGCGTCCGGGGTCGCCCACGAGTTCACCTTCCTCCACCAACCGGTCGGTCGTGACTCCATCTTGGTCCACCGTTGCCAATGACCGGATACGGCCCCCCGAGGGGGAAGTCGGGTCAAAGCTGAAGCGCATTCCCGCCACCTGGGGAAATAGGCCGGACGCTGTATGCCCAACCCCTTCCGCGGATACGGAATGCTCCATGATGGCCAGGAATTCAGCGGCGGTAAGGCTGACGATCACAATCCCATTATTGAAACGCAGGGTGCCCTGTATGTCCAATTGAGAAATGCTGCCAGCCTCCTTCCCGATTTCCAGGTTAGCCCGGGGAGGCAATAGCTGAAACTCGGAAGGGTCATTGGATCCCGGCGGCTGATAGACTAGGCCGATCTCATCCCGAATGCCGCCGCTGTTCTTCAGCGCAACCGCCACCTCCGGATCCACCTGGCGAGCCGACCACAAGAAGGAATCGGCAATGAGATTGCCCAGGTTGGTCTCCTCGGTACGCACCGATCGGCGAACACCGTTCAGATAGACCGAGGTACTTCCGAATATATTCCCATCCCTTTCCCGAAGTACGCCTCTCAGAGACTCGGCAATCTCTGCTACCTCCGGGATGGGCTCTCCGACGAACCGGTGTCCGCCCTGGGGATTGGTGGCATATACTCCGCTCAAGAAAGGATCAATGGAATCGGGGACTACCAGCCCTGAATCATCAAAATCTACCACCAGGCGACCCAGATACTTGTAGTCGCCGTCCGTATTTACCAGCAACACCGGGTCGCCGGAGGCGGACTTGAAGAGAAGCGGGTAGTTTCCTTCCGAAACGTCTCCGGGCCACAGGCGGTCGGTCTGATCTGACAACAGGGTGTTTGACCCCCCCGCCACGATGATGTCCACATCCGAAAGTAAAGTGGCCAACTCTTTCTCGATGGCGATTTGCTGCATGTGGGCCAGCGGGATGATCTTGTTGATGCCCTGTTCCGTCAGCGCGTCCACCTTTGGCTGGATGAAGCTGGCCAAGTCGGACGGGACAGCCCGGTCTTCAGGCAGGATGGTAATGTCGCCGGAGATGGTCAAGCTGGCCAACCATGTGGTAGTTGCCCCCACAATCCCTATCCTCTCTCCGCCGACTGTAATCACCGCGCTTCCGGCCAGGCTACCCCCGGCAAGCATTGCCTCCTGTCCGTCCCCCACTACCAGCGGCGCCAGATTCTTGTCGTTGTCGAACAGCAGGTTGCCAGACAAATAGGGGAACCGGGCGCCGGGATACACTCCCTCACCCTCCTCGTGAGCAATCTGGGAAACGAAAGAGGACGTGCCCCGGTCCAGTTCGTGGTTGCCCAGGGCGGAAGCCTGGAACCCCATGGCGTTCAGCAGGGCAATATCGCCCCGCCCCTCCCGGGAAATGCCCAGGACCGGGTCGTTTACCGGGTCGGCCGCAGCGTAGTATCGGGGACCAGGTATGTAGTTGTCGCCCGAACTCACCACCAGCGTGTTGTCGGGAAACTGTCGACGCAACCCATCGAGAATCGCCGAAAAGTTCTCAACGTTGCTCAAGGCTCCGGTTGTTCCGTCCATATCGGCGGCGTGGAGCAATTGCAAAGTGAAATGGGGAAGAGGCGCGGGGGATCCCGGGGGTCCCATTGGTCCGACAGGCCCGGCCACGCCCCTGGGGCCGGAAGGGCCGGCGGGGCCGGCGGGCCCGGCGGGCCCCACATCGCCTGTCGGTCCGGCCGGACCCTGTGGGCCGATGCTACCGGGAGGGCCGGCGGGGCCCCCTACTACCGACCGACCTGCTTGCCCGTCCTGTCCCTGACAGGCCATCACCGCCAGAATTGCGACGGTCGCCCCCAACAACATCGACAACCTGAGCATCCGGCAGCACCGTACCGAGAATGAGTTCACTCTCTTTGCCTCCTACCTTCTGTCTACTCTGTATTTTTTGTGTCTGGCCAGTTAGCCGAACACCTCTCAATGTGCAACACGAGACCTTATTCACCCGTCTAATTCATACATTATCCTAGTACTCGGTCAAGTCAGGAATTTATGGGATAGAGGCGCTGGAGTTTGGCCC
>JAPPJA010000317.1 GCA_028874675.1 Chloroflexota bacterium | reverse complement strand
GTTGTCCGGGTGGCGCAGGTTCCAGCCGGCGTAGGTGGCCAGGGGAACGGTCAGGTCGGGCAGCCGGATCCCGGCTATCTCGTTGCCGTCGGCGTCCACCCTGGGGACATAGTTGGGATAAGGCTCGCCGCTGGTGGCGGCCGGTTCCACCAGGCCGTTGTGCGCCTCCGGGCCAAAGTTGGTCCGGAACAGCGACTTGTGCACCTCGGGGAAGTTCACCCCGGGAATTGCCCGGAAGGTGGCTTCCTGCTCAGGGCCCGGTACTGCGGTGCCGTCGTCAAGGCGGGGGTGGTTGCTGGCCGGCGGCTCAACGCCCTCGGTTACCCACCGGTCCACGTTCTTGAGGGCGGCCCGCAGCAGGGGCCGGTAGTCCACCGAATTGTCCAGCTGCTGCCCCCTGGGACCCTCCCTCACGTCCACATCGAACAGGTTCAACTGCCCCGGGCCGTGCTGGGTGCCCGAATATAGGTAGATGCGAACGTTCTCCGAGGGTTCCAGGTCGGCACTCCCGTCCATGGTGGTGTGGACCAGCGAGGCGTGGCCGCTCCAGTATTCCGCCGAGGTGTTGGTCAGCAGGATGCGGGGCGTCTTGCCCGAGGCGTCCAGGCGGGCCAGCAAGCCGTCGGTGCGGCCCGTGTCCGGATCCGTCTGCAGGGTGTCGTGGAAGGGGAAGCTGCGTCCCGCGCTGGGCCGCGCCGGAGTGGAGGGCTGGCCGAAGCGCTGGTTCATCTCGCCGCGACCGCTGCCGGCCACCAGGGGAATCAACCCCTCGAATACGGGCCGGTCTTGCTCGTCCTGGGTCAGGCCGCAGTACAGAAACCGGCGCAGGAAGCCGCCCGACTGGGAGCGACCAAAGGTAAAGGCATGTTCAATGTCCCCGGCGCAGGGGTTGCCCTCTTCCTCCGAGCCATAGCGCAGGAAGGACACCAGGTCGCGGGGGGCCAGCATTCCCAAGCCCACCACGTCGGCGCCGGTGGTGGTATAGGTTACCTCGTAAACCCTGCCCGGCTGAAACCCTTCCGGATAGCAAACGTAGCGGCTGTCCGGCACTACCTCTTCGCCGTCCAGGCGGGCGAAGGACCATTGGTCGCGGGGTATGACTTCGGCGGGCCCGTCCTGGAACTCCCGGACAACCAGGGTGGCATCCGGGTCGTTGATGTCCGACGCGGGGTGGGTCTTGTGCTGCCGGTCGGCCAGGGAATGGGTGTGAATTGTACGGTAGGGCTGGAAGGCCACCGAAATTTTGCCGGAAATGGGTGAACCGTCGGCATTCAGGGCCTCGGGAACCCAGGCCTTGACCAGTCCTGCTGTGTCGGGCGGGACGTCGTACTGCCACCCGCACCAGACTACCGTATAGCCGTGGCGCATCAGGAAGCCGTTGCCCGCGCCCAGCCGCTGACCGGCGCTGTTCAGGTTGGTGAGGATGGTGGGGTTGCCCCGGTTTACCACATCGAACACAATGCGGTGGCTGCCCCTCGAAGGGTTTTCCGGCTGCAGGATGGTGAAGTCGGCGGAGCAGTGGACCCGCCCCGCCGCATCCCGGGGCGCCAGCTTGATGTCGGTGATGACTTCGTTGGCCGGGTGGTCGGGGTCAACGGCTACGTGGACTATGCCGTCAATCTGGCGGTAAGGGCCGGTTTCGCCGAAGCCGGCGCCCCCGGCGAAGGGTCGAATGGAGTGGACTTCCAGTCGGTTAACTGCCATGCTTCAGGCCTCCGTCTTTCTATTTTCAATCCACGAAGGGCACGAAGGGTCACGAATGGTTAGTCCACGAATGGACACGAATGAAGCACGAATAGACTCTTTATTCCTTCATGGTTCTTCGTGTCCTTCGTGGACAAACTCGGTTAGTCTTCCAGGTGGATAGTAACCGTTACGCGGGGAGTATCGCTGACCACGGCGGTGGTGTGGCCGGCGCCGGTCGTGTCCTCGGCCAGGTTGACATCCCCGGGGCCCAGGCGGTATTTGGTGCCGTCGCGCAGGCCGATTTCGCCCTCGCCGGACAGGGTGATGACATACTGGCGGCGGGGAGCCACATGCCAGTCGCTGAAGCGTCCCACCTCGGCGGCGCGAAAGACCACGCCCTTGGCGCTGTGCAGGTCGGTGAAGTCAGGGCGGGACTCCCAGTCCAGCTCCTCAATGTGGGTATGGCCATCGTCGCCGGTGTACAGTCGGATGAACTTCATTGGTAAACCTCCGTAAGTGCGAGCTAAATCCGGGCCATTCTAGCATTATCCGCGGGGGTGTACCAATTGGTAGATATGCTTGACAAGCGGCGACCATGGGACGTTGTTCCCACATGCTATAATTTGCCGCACACACTGAATGATCGCTGGTAGGGTTGCATCAAAGCGTCTGACCCCTATCCAGGAGGCTTCCGATGAACATGCCTCAGAAAGCAACAAAGGTGAAGGGTGAGCAGGACGTTCTTGCCCTCCCGGACATTACCGACAGCGAGAAGGCAGCGATGACCAGCTTCAAACACCTTGCCTTTACCGGCATTGTGCGGGACCTCTTCATGCATTTTGGCGAACCGGCGGATTCCGTATTCATGGGGGAGAGGTACTTGGTGGAACGGGTGGACCTCCCCCAGTCGGAGCGCCGCATACCCGACCTGCTCATCGCTTTCAATGCCAGTGTCGCCCTCCTTGAGCGGCAGAATGGATATGTTATTTCAGACCAGGGCAAGCCCCCCGACTTCATTCTGGAGGTTGGCTCGCCCAGCACCCGCAAAGAGGATGTGGGCGAAAAGCGGGAAGATTACGCACGAATGGGAGTAGGCGAGTACTGGCGGTTCGACGAGGACGATTCGCCCAATGTGGTAAAGCTGGCCGGGGACCGACTGGTGGAGGGAAGCTACCAGCCCGTGCAAATAGACATTGTAGCTGAGGAAGTGCTTGAGGGGTGCAGCGAAGTCCTGAATCTTTGCCTGCGGTGGGAGAAAGGCCAATTGCGATGGTATGACCCGGCCAACCTTAGGTATGTACCGACCGCTCATTCTTATGCGGAAAGGGCCAACAGTGCCGAATCACGCATCCGGGAACTGGAGGGTCAATTGAGGCGGAATGGGATTGAACCGATTTAGGGAACCTTTGAACGTTATGCGGCTAAAGTCTCACGACGCGGGTATGGCCATCGTCGCCGGTGTACAGTCGGATGAACTTCATTGGTAAACCTCCGGTTAATTTTGCTTGGGGGAGAGGGCGCTTACCGCGCCCGGGCCAGGTAGGTATCCGTGGCCCGCTGCAGGCCGGCGCGCCGGTTGCCCTGCAGGGACTCGCGCATGGCCGAGAAGCGGGTGTTGGATTCCTCGATGCCTGCCAGGCTGCCCTGGAAGCGGGGCATTACGTAGCGGGCGAAAAGCTCGTAGCTGTGGAACAGGTTCTCGCGGGTGGTCCAGTCCTCGGCGCGCACCAGGAGCCCGCCGAAGCCGCCGCTGGATTCCTGGAAACGTTCGATGGCGGCGATGGCATCGTCAGGGGTGCCCACGATCCACTGGCCGGCGTCCACCATGTGGTCCACGATTTCGTCCTGCGGCACGTCCGGGATGGGATGGCCGTTAGTGCCGCCGGTGTACTCGGTTACCACCCGTCCGGCGCCCACGCGCACCTGCTCAAAGGCTTCTTCGCGGGTTGCCGCCAGGTGAACGGGCACGGACAGGCGCCAACCGCTGCGGCGGACCTCCTTGCCGTGTTCGCGGGCAGACTCTTCAGCGATGTCCCACTGGTCTTTCAGGCTGGTCTGCCGGATCATCGAACGGGGGACGCTGAGGGACAGGACGTCGGCGCCGTGCTTGCCGGCCACGAATACGCCGGCCGGTGATTGCACCGAGGCCACGGCGACCGGCAGGCAGGGCTTCTGGAAGGGGCGCAGCTGCAGGGAGGCTTCCCGCAACTGGAACCAGTCGGTCTCGCAGGTGACGGGTTCCTGGCCCTCAAACAGCTTCATGATGACGCCCAGGGACTCGTCCATCATTTCCCGCTGGCGTTCCGGGTCAATGCAGAACATGTAGGCGTCGGAGGCCAGCGAGCCGGGGCCCACGCCCAGCATTACGCGGCCCCGGGTCAGGTGGTCCAGCAGCACCATCCGGTTGGCCACCATATAGGGGTTATGGTAGGGGAGGCTGACCACTCCGGTGCCCAGCCTCAGGCGGCTGGTCCGCCCGGCGGCGGTGGCGATGAAGACTTCCGGAGAGGCGATGGTCTCCCAGCCGCCGCTGTGGTGCTCCCCGATCCAGGCCTCATCGTAGCCCAGCGCATCCAGCCACTCCAGCAGTTCCAGGTCCCGTTCCAGGGCCAGGGTGGGATTTTCGCCCACGCGGTGGAAGGGCGCCAGGAAGATTCCGAAGGTCATGTTGTCGGTAAGGGCCGTCATAGCTATCTCCTTCCGGGCGGGTTTGATGAGATTCTAGCACCAATTAGGTGGTATTCCAACGAAGAACGCCATTCGTCAAGTTCAACCAGGTTTACAATCATCAGAAGTGCTAATATATACACCCAATGGAGACCAACAGGCGCAGAGTAAGGCAGCTGCTCGAACGGGATGGGTGGTATCTGGACCAACATGGCTCTGATCACGACATTTACCGGCACGAGGACATCCCTGGCATTATTACCCTACCTCGTCACAGGGTGCTTTCCAGAGGCGTGGCCGCTAGTATCGCCAAAAAAGCAGGCTGGGTGGATTAGGAGGCAATTTTGATACGTTATCCTGCGCTGATAGATGGTGAGGAGGGGGCTTATGGGGTGGTTTTCCCGGATCTCCCCGGCATTGTGGCCATGGGCCCCACCATTGATGATGCCTTGGTCAACGCGGAGCAGGCGCTTAGAGACTATGCCGTCGAGACTGAAAGGGACGGTGAGGAATTGGCGGTGGCCAGCCCCTTCGGATTGATTGACACTCCTCCAGGCAATCAACTGGTCTCCATCCCGTTGATACGCCTTTCCGGCAAGAGTGTTCGAGCGGGCTTAACCCTGGACGAAGAGGTAGCAGAGTTTATAGCAAGCGAGGCCAGGAGACGCGGGATGACTCGCAAGGCCTACATAACCTGGGTCGTCAGGAGAATCGCCGCGATGGGTGGCTGACCGGATTTTTCCAATGGTCGGAATTATTGGTCTTCCCGGTCTCGCCCTTCCTTGCCCGCATTCCCCCAACAGCTTTCCGGATTCTATGCAACAAACTTGATTGACAACAACGATAATGCTATTATTTGCTCAGCTATGTTTGCCTCAAACTTGGTTGAGGAGGAGTACGGATGGCCGATAACGATATTGCCTTGATGGCTCACCTGATGCGGCGAGCCGGTTTCGGCGCCCAGTACGACGAAATCGTCGAGCGGGCTGCCAGGGGATACGAAGCTACGGTGGAGGAACTGCTCAATCCAACCGACGAGTCCCATGGTATGGAGCTGGACCTGGCCGAGCGCAGCTTCCTTGAATGGAACCACTTCATCCGCTGTGTCCCCGAATACATCATGTGGCGGATGATCAACTCCAGGAACCAGTTGGAAGAAAAAATGGTCCTCTTCTGGCATGGCATCCTCTGCACCGCGGACAGCAAGACCCAGAGCTACGTCACCTCCCAGGCAGAGCTGGACATGCTGCGGACCAATGGCATGGGCAATTTCCGGGAACTGTTGATTGAAATCTCCAAAGACCCGGCAATGATTTACTTCCTGGACAACTGCCTCAGCCACAAGGACAACATTAACGAAAATTTCGGCCGTGAACTGCTCGAGCTTTTCTCCATGGGCGTGGGCATGGACGGCCAGTTCAACTACACCGAGGACGATGTCAAGGAATGCGCCCGGGCCTTCACCGGCTGGACCATTGCCAACAACATCCCCGGCCAGCCCTACGGCCGCTATCCTTCCCAGTTTGTTTACAA
This sequence comes from Chloroflexota bacterium, assembly GCA_028874675.1. GTDB lineage: Bacteria > Chloroflexota > Dehalococcoidia > Lucifugimonadales > UBA3495 > Bin22. Next base: position 844 of record JAPPJA010000317.1, on the reverse strand, counting down.
CCCGGCGGACCACGACGAGGGCATCAAGTCCTTCCTGGGCGAAACGGGCAACTTCAACGGCGAGGATGTTATTGACATCATTGTGAAGCAGCCGGCGACGGCCCGCTTCATCTCCCGCCATATGTACAGTTACTTTGTGGCCGACGAGGGCGGCGTTCCCTCCTGGATGGAGACTCCACCACAGGACTTGGACACCATCAAGATGCTGGAGGACGTTTACTTCAGCTCCGGATACGACATCAAGGCCATGCTTCGGGCCCTGTTTAATTCCGACGCTTTCAAGAACGCCCGGTTCCAGCGCATTAAGGGCCCCATTGAGTCCATAGTGGGTACCATCCGCTTGGTGGGCGACTGGACCACTCCCAGGCCCGGCTTCGAGGTCATATTCGACGAGATGAAGCACATGGGCCAGGAAATTCTGAATCCCCCCAGCGTGGAGGGCTGGCACACCGGCAAGGAGTGGATTGACGGCGGCACCCTGGTGCGGCGGATCAACTTCATCGCCGACTATGTGGGCGACCTGAACCAGCCCGGTGTCCAGGACCTGGTCCGGAAGCTCCAGGCCGAGGGGCCGGTAATCTCCCCGGAGAACCTGGTCGATGGCTGCCTGCGCTTGCTGGGCTGCTACGAGCTGGAGCCGGAAACCCGCGAAATGCTGATCAAGCATGCCGAAAAGGGCGGCGACCTCCCCACCGGCAACCAGGAGTTCCCCCACCAGGTGGTCCAGATGCTGCAGATGATTGTGGCAACCAAGGAGTATCTCTACGCCTAACCGGACTTTCGGTTGGCCCGACCCTTTGGCAAAGGAACCCGAAACGAAATCCATCAAGGAGAAGATGATGAC
>JAPPJA010000146.1 GCA_028874675.1 Chloroflexota bacterium | reverse complement strand
TTCATCCTGTCCACGTCCGACCTGGCCCGCAAGATTGACTTCGCCGTCTTCCCCTACATGCAGGGCGGGCCGCTGATGCACGTCATCGCCGCCAAGGCAGTCTGCTTCGGCGAGGCCCTGCGACCCGAGTTTGCCCGCTATGCCCAACAGGTGGTCGCCAACGCCGCCACCATGGCCACCGAGGTCTCCGAGGCGGGGTTGCGCCTGGTTTCCGGCGGCACCGATAACCACCTCATTCTCGTGGACCTGACGCCCATGGACATTACCGGCCAGCAGGCGGAAACGGCCCTGGAATCGGTGGGCATCATCACCAACAAGAACGCCATCCCCTTCGACCCCAGGCCGCCCCGCGTGGCCAGCGGCATGCGCCTGGGAACCCCCGCCATCACCAGCCGGGGCTTCGGCGAGGCGGAAACCCAGGAGGTCTCCCGCCTGATCACCCGCGTCCTGAACAATATGGGCGACAAACAGGTGATGAGCGAAGTCAAGGGAGCGGTGAAGGAATTGACGTCAGGTTTCCCCGTTCCAGGGCTCGATTCCTAGTTGAGCGGCAAACCTGCCAGTGATATAATCCGCAAACAGTTTAGAATGGGCCCATAGTCAGGAGTGCTTTTTGCGTCATTACGAACTTGTTACCATCCTCAGCCCCATGCTCAGCCAGGATCAGGCTTCGGAGGCTTGGGGTCAGATTGACGACTTCATAACCAACCGGAACGGCGACATCTTCCAGGAACAGCCCTGGGGGACCCGCCGGTTGGCTTATCCCATCCACCAGGGTTCCTACCACTTCCTGGAAGGCAATTACCGCCTGATTCGCTTCTCCACCGAAACGCCCTTCAACCAGGCGCTGGAGAACTACCTGAGGATGGACGAGCGCGTATTGCGTTCCCTGGTAGTATCCATCCCCGACCGGGAGATTCTGCCCGACCCCGTGGCGGCCCGGCCCGCCCCCGCGGCGGCAGCCGCTCGCCCCGAGGATGGCGCAGGAGCGGCCGAGGAGAATGCCGCCGCGCCTGAAGCCGCCAGCGAAGCAGTCGCCGAGGCTGCTCCCGCCGAGGCTGCTCCCGCTGAGGCCGAAGCGACCCCCGCCGAGGCAACCGACAGCGCCGAAGAAGCCACCGTATCCGAAACTCCCGCTGAACAGGCCGAGGCGCCAGTCGCCGAAGCCCCGGCTGCCGAATCCGAAGAAGCGCCAGTCGCCGAGGCTCCAGCCGAAGAGGAAGCCCCTGCCGCTGCGGCGGAAGAGGCTCCAGCCGCCGAGGCCGAAACCCCGGCATCTGAGGAACAATCCGAGGCTTAGGCAAGAAAACGTGCACAAGATTGTAATCATAGGCAACCTGGGCCGCGACCCCGAAATGCGTTACACCCCCAGTGGACAGGGCGTAACCTCGTTCAGCGTGGCTTCCAACCGCCGCTATCGCACCGCCGACGGCGAGCAGCGTGAGGAGACCATGTGGTTCAACGTCAACGCGTGGGGCCGCCAGGCGGAAATCTGCAACCAGTACCTTACCCGGGGCAGCCAGGTCTATGTGGAAGGCACCCTTACCACTCGCATCTTTACCGGCAACGACGGTCAGCCACGGGTTTCCAACGACGTGCGAATGACTGAAATGCAAATGATCGGTTCCCGTGGCGGCGGGATGGAAGACGACCGCGCTCCCTACGGCGGAGATATGGGCCGTGGTGGAATGGAAGACTACAACAGTCCCGGCGGCTACGGCGGGGGAGGCATGGCTGGCGAGCGCAGCATGAGCGGCGGCTTCGGCAACCAGTCCGACGATATCGACGACCTGCCCTTCTAGCCCGGGCTCCTGACCCCGGCGTACGGCAATTGTCCTGATTAATAGCGGAGGAACAGTACAGGAATGACTACACCTGCACCCGCACCGGCAACACCCACGACCCCGGCCCAGCCGGCCCAGTCCAGCCCCAGCCCCGCTCCTGCAGGGCAGGGTCCCAGGCCCGGCGGCCCCGGCGGCTACCAGCAGCGCGGCCCGCGCCCGGCGGGAGGCGCCCGTCCCGGCGGCCGTCCCCGGGGACGCTATGCCCCGCGACGCCGGGTGTGTTCCTTCTGCGTGGAACACGTCAAGCATATCGACTACAAGGACTACGAGCGGTTGCGCCGCTACGTTTCCGACCGCGCCAAAATTGAACCCCGTCGCAAGAGCGGCGTGTGCGCCAAGCACCAGCGGGCCCTGAGCAACGCCATCAAGCGTGCCCGGCACCTGGCCCTGTTGCCCTTCGTTCCCATGCAGACCATGCGCAGCGGCATCCGCCGCTAGCCGCGCCAGGTCCGCTTCCCGGTTGTCGAATTTCGGCTGAGCTTTCCGCCTGGAAAGCTCGGCTTTTGTTAGGCAGCAGAGTCCGCCGGCCCGCCTCCTCCGTAATACCTGCCAGGCGGCCCAAATTTACCGGATATCCCTAGAGGTCAAGGATGGTGTTTCCCCGGTCACCCGAAGAATCCCTTCCCCAGGCTCCCACGCAGCGCAGGCGTCGCCGAAGGCGGATGTCTGCCGAGGACGCCCAAAGGCAATCGGAACGCCGTGTCCAGGAACGCCGCCGCCAGAAAATCGCCATTGGCATCGGAGCGGCCCTCGTCCTGGTTGTTATCGCCATCGTTGGCATTGGTTACTATATTGAGTTCTACAAGCCGCCCCGGGAACTGGCCGGGCAGGTGCGGGACGTCCGTTTCACCATGGGAGACCTGGTGGACCGTATTCGGGTCCTGCAGGGCATCAACCGCTACCAGGGAGGTCGGGTTGACCTCAGCACGGTCCCCTTCGAATACCTTCAGGATATGATCCAGGCTGAAATTATCCGCCAGGCTTCGCCGGGGCTGGGCTTCAGCGTCACCGACGAGGACATAGACCAGGAACTGCGCCGCCGCTTCCTTCCCACTCCTCCGCCAGGGCAGGAGGTGGACCCAGGCCAGCTGGACCAGGAATACGACAACGCCCTGACCACCTTCCTCACCTCCACCAAGCTGTCGGAGGACGACTACCGGCGGCTGGTGGAAGAGGAACTGCTCCGCAGCCAGCTGTCCCTGCTCATCGACGCCGGCATCCCCAGCGAAATAGAGCAGGTGGAGGTGGCCTGGATCCGTATGGACCAGGACGGCGCCGCCGACCCCCAGGAGGTCCGCAACCGGCTGGTGCGGGAGGACTTCGGCCAGGTGGCCGCCGAGGTAAACGTCCCCGACGGCTTTACCAATCCCCAGGGATACGTGGGCTGGGTTCCCCAGGGCGCCTTCCCCGAGCTGGACGATGACCTTTACGGAAACCCCGCCAGGGAACTGGAGCCGGTGCCCACCGGCGAAATCAGCGACCCCATATTCACCCAGGAAGGTGTGTACATAATCCACAAGATTTCCGGCCCCGAAGCGCAGCCCTTGCGTGGCTTCCAGGCTCTCGCCGATATGGGAGAGGGAGCCTTCCAAAGCCTCACCCAGGAAGACCGCGATGCCCTTCGTCAGGAGCTTCGCATTCGGGGAAAGCTGGCCCAGCAGGAAGTTGACCAGTGGTTCGATGACCAGATTTCCCGTGGCTCGGACGAGGAGTGGCTGAAGATCCGGTTCGACAGTGAACTCTATGGCTGGGTGGCCGACCAGGTACAGCTTTCGGCTCCCCGGGTTTCCGGAGGCCCACCCGTAGGCGGCCCCGGTCTCCCATAGTTGCCCTTCAAGGCGCCTTCCCCAATCGATTTGGGAAGTGAGCGTGGGGGGTGGCGTGTTGCGCAGGTTGCCGGTCCCCGGCATCAGTCGAAGCGGCAGCTTATCCTTGACATGGCTCCCGGTCGCGCAACTGCCCAGGAAGAGATAAATGATTCTCCCGTTCGTCCAGCGGCTGTCGAAAGGCCTCCCGTGGCAGGCTGCGCCAGTCCGGCCCGGGATGTCCCACGGGCCAGCCGCCGGCGAACCGGGTCCCGGCACATCCCTCGGCGCAATGCTGAAGGGCCATCAGGCGGTTTATGAGCGATTTATCCCACGGTAATCCGATAAATGTTGGACTGCTCGGCTTGGGCGTGGTCGGCGGCGGAGTCGCTGCTGCCTTGCTGGAGCAGGCCGAAGTCGTGGCTGCCAAGGTTGGCCGCCCCGTAAACCTGAAGAAAGTCCTGGTCCGCGACGCCTCCCGAAAACGGGACGTGGCAGTGCCCGACAACCTGATAACCACCAATCCCGAGGACATCCTTTCCGACCCGGATATACCTCTGGTGGTTGAGGTAATTGGCGGCGAGTCTCCCGCCGCCCAGTACCTGAAGGACGCCCTCCAGGCCGGCAAGCACGTGGTTACGGCCAACAAGGAGGTTATGGCCAAGCGGGGGCCGGAACTGCTGGCCGTCGCCCAGAGCCGGGGCGTCAACCTGCTTTACGAGGCCAGCGTGGGCGGCGGCATCCCCATTATCGGGTGCCTGGGCAAGGAACTGGTGGCCAACCGGTTCCATTCCGTCCGCAGCATCATCAACGGCACCACCAACTACATCCTGACCCGCATGGCCAACGACCACACCGACTTTGGCCTCGCTCTGGCCGAAGCCCAGGAAAGGGGTTACGCCGAGTCCGACCCCACCAACGACATAGAGGGCTTTGACGCGGTTTACAAGCTGTCCATCCTGGCCGGCCTGGCCTTTCACCGTCGCGTGCCTCCGGAAAGCATCTACCGCGAAGGCATCACCCGCCTCCAGCCCCAGGACTTCAGGTACGCCCGCGAACTGGGTTATGCCATCAAGTCCCTGGCCATCGCCACCGAGGCAGACGGTGCGATACAGGCCCGAGTGTATCCGGCCCTGGTTCCCCAGGATAATATGCTTGCCAAGGTGGATGGGGTGTATAATGCGGTGGAAGTGGAGGGCAGCCTCTGCGGGAGGGTACTGATTCACGGCCGGGGAGCCGGAAGGGGCCCCACCACCAGCGCCGTTGTGGGCGACCTGGTCGAGATTGCCAGGAGCCTGAGTTCCGGTTCGACGCCCCTGCCGTCGGTGACCCCCGAAGATTCCGGCAGCGTCCGGTCCATTGACGACCTGGAGTGCCAGTACTTCCTGCGGCTCAACATTGCCGACCGCCCCGGGGTGCTGGCCCAGATTGCCCGCATCCTCGGCGACCAGAACATCAGCATAGCGTCGGTGCTCCAGAAGGATGCCAACCCCGAGGCGCAGACCGCGGAAATCGTAATCACCACCCACCCCGCGCGGGAACTATGGGTTCAAATGGCCCTGCAGCAGGCGAAAGGCCTGGAGGTAGTGCAGGAAATCAACAGCCTGTTGCGTATCGAGGACTAGCAAGGGCTGTGTGCAAGAGTATGGGCGTCGGCGTACTGAAAAAATACGGAGAGTTCCTCCCTCTTACCGAGGACACACCCATATTTTCCCTGGGCGAGGGGGACACGCCCCTGGTAAAGTCCAACCGCCTGGGAAAAGAACTGGGCTGCAAGGAGCTCTACTTCAAGCTGGAGGGCTGCAACCCCACCGGCTCCTTTAAGGACCGGGGCATGGTGGTAGCCATCGCCAAGGCCGTGGAAGAGGGAGCGGTGGGCATTATGTGCGCCTCCACCGGCAACACCAGCGCCTCGGCCGCGGCCTACAGCGCATATCTGGACCTTCAGGCATTTGTCCTGATTCCCAAGGGGGAGGTGGCGCTGGGCAAACTCGCCCAGGCTATGGCCTACGGCGCCAGGATTATCATGGTGGACGGCAACTTCGATGCCGCCCTCACCCTGGTCCGCGAATTTACCCGGAATCACCCCATAACCCTGGTCAACTCCGTAAACCCCCACCGCATTGAAGGCCAGAAAACCGCCGCCTTCGAGGTCGCCGACGTTCTGGGCGACGCCCCCGACTACCTGTTCATACCCGTAGGCAACGCCGGCAACATCACCGCCTACTGGAAGGGCTTTGTCGAATACCAACAGCTGGAACGCACCAGGACGCTCCCGCGCATGATGGGCTTCCAGGCCGCCGGCGCCGCTCCCATCGTTCACGGTCATCCCATTGCCAACCCCCAGACCATCGCCTCTGCCATTCGCATTGGCAACCCTGCCAGCTGGCAGCAGGCCCTGAAGGCAAGGGACGATTCCGGCGGGACTATCGACATGGTCAGCGACGATGAAATCCTGGAAGCATACCGGCTGCTGGCGTCCCGCGAAGGCCTCTTCGGCGAACCGGCCTCCGCCGCCTCCGTGGCCGGCCTGATAAAGCAGGTGAATCAGGGGTTGAATCTGTCAGACCAGCGTGTAGTATGTATCATTACCGGGTCCGGCCTGAAGGACCCCGACCTGGCAGTAAGCAGCGTTACTGCCCAGACCATCGAAGTGGAACCCACCATGGAAGCGGTGGAGGCGGCGGCCCTGGCCACCGCATAACGTCCGACCGCGCACCCCGATTTTCCCAGAGGGCGGGTAATACTATTCAACCCAGTATCGAGCATATCGTCGCGGACCTGCTCTCCGCGATTGGAGAAGACCCCCAGCGACAGGGCTTGCGGGAAACTCCCCAGAGGGTGGCCCGCATGTACGGTGAACTGTTTTCCGGCGTGGGCATTGATCCCCGGGAGGCCATTGACGCCGTCTTCGACGAGGAGAGCGCCGACCCGGTCGTCCTCCGCGACGTCACCTTTTACTCCATGTGCGAGCATCACCTCCTTCCCTTTTTTGGCACCGCCCGAATGGCCTACATCCCCAACGGCAGAATCGCCGGCATCAGCAAGCTTTCCCGGGCTCTCGACCTGGCCTGCCGTCGCCCCCAGGTCCAGGAA
>JAPPJA010000252.1:2300-6765 GCA_028874675.1 Chloroflexota bacterium | reverse complement strand
CATCACCCGACCGCAAAGCCTGCCCCCGTGTAGACGGGGGTGTACCGGGTGGTGCATGAAATGCTGCCCCGAGAGCGGTTCGGGCCAAAGGAGTTGCTCCTCTGGCTGAAGGAGACCCAGCTACGTAACCAGCGAGCAAGCCACTCCCACGCCAGACGCCGCGCCGCCCGCCGCCACATCAGGCCGGATACTCCACCCTAAAGTCGTCGTTGTAGTACTAGTTGACCTGGGCCGATACACTATTTCGTGAGGCCTGGAAGCATAGGATATAGAATAACCTTCTCTCCTTCCCTCAAAACGGCCGTCATCAAACGAAGTCTCGCTTAGTGCTTGCACCAGTAATTCCCTGATTCTTTCCACTACATCGCCCCCTGCATTACGCAAAAATCTCCCCTACCGGCATCTGCCAGCCGGGGACCACGTCGCCTCCGTCCAGGGTGTCGCCATCGTTGAGTACCTGCGGTTCCTGGTCGGGACGGTGGACGGTGGCGGTACGCAGGGCCGGTTCAATTACGACCACCATGCGGCATCCGGCGGCCAGGTAGTCGGCCACTTTTTCGGCCATGTCCCCGGGCCGGTTGCTGGGGGACAGCACCTCTATAGCCAAGTCCGGCGCGCCCTGCACGAAGCTGCGTCGCTGGCCAGGGGGCGACACCCGGTCTTGCCGGAGAAAGGCGACGTCGGGCGCCCGGACCGTGTCCGGGTTGGACTCCAACAGGTAGCCTGTCTCGGCAATGATTACCCGGCCCAGGCCGTTGCGCCGCACGTAGGGTATCAAGTCGCCGGCGACGTTCGCCGAAACCAGGCCGTGTTCTTCGAAACTAGGCGCCATCTTCCTGATTTCCCCCCGCACCAGTTCATAGCGATACCCATCGTCAGGCATAGTCGCCAGTTCCTGTGCCGTAACCCAGTTTTTCTTAGTTACCATCACCGTCTCCTAGATTCGCCAAAGCCTGGAATGCCGGGGTTGATGGCAAAATTTGGAACATGCCGCTGGTCTTCTCCGTCGCCCGATCTGGGAAGACGCACTCATATGCTAAACTAGCGCGGTCAGAAATCCCAGTCAACCCAATGTACTTCCCTAACCCAACCCCCCAAAAGGAGCTACCCCCATGGCAGAAATGGCAGCGGGACGCGCCATCGTTGAGGCTTTGAAGGCCGAGGGCGTGGACCATATCTTCGGACTGGTGGGCACCACCACCAACAGCATCGTCACCGAGCTTTACGGGCGGGACGACATCCACTTCATTGACACCCGCCACGAGGAGGGCGCCGCCTTCATGGCCTACGGCTATTCCCGGGCCTCCGGCAAACCCTCCGCCTGCGTCACCACCTCCGGCCCGGGCACCATCAACCTGGCCACCGGCATCTCCCTGGCCTACAAGGGCCGCGCCCCAGTCATCGCCATCGCCGGCAACACCGCCCAGGAGTACACCTACCGCGACGGCGCCCAGGAGTTCGACCTGGTCAACACCTTCAAGTCCATCACCCAGATGTCGTTGCAGGTCAACCAGACCGACCGCATCCCCGAGATGCTCCACTACGCCTTCCGCGCCGCCATGTACGGCAAGAAGGGCCCCGTGCTGCTGGACATCCCCCGCGACCTCATCGACGGACGGACCGTCCAGTGGGACGTGGAGGCCCCGGGCACCTACCGTCCCGTGGCCGACCGCACCGCCGGCGACGCCCAGGCCATTCAGCAGGCGGCGGCCCTGCTGGCCGGCGCCCAGCGACCCCTCATCCTGGCTGGCGGCGGCATCATTGACTCCGAGGCCACCGACGACACCGTGGCCCTGGCCGAGCGCCTGGATATGGCGGTGGTCCCTTCCTACGGCCACAACGACGCCTTCCCCAACAGCCACCGGCTGTACGTGGGTCCCCCGGGCGGACGGGGCGCATCCGAGGCCCTGGAGGCCATGAACCGGGCCGACGTCATCCTGGCCCTGGGCACCCGCATCAACCAGGGCAGCACTTCCTGGGACTACTCCGTCATCAACCCGGATACGAAGATCATCCAGGTGGACATTGACCCCCGGGAGATTGGCCGCAACTACCCGCTGGCCGTGGGCATCGTCGGCGACGCCGGCGCCGTGGCCCAGCAGCTTTCCGAGGCCCTCTCGGGCCAGTTCCCCGAGGGCCGCGCCAACCCCGAGTGGACGGCGGAGATAGCAGACTTCAAGGCCCGCCGCCGCGCCCGCCTTGCGGCCGAGGCCCAAATGGGCGGCGACCCCATGATGCCCCAGCGGGTCTTCAGCGAACTGAACAAGGTCCTCCCCCGGGACTGCATGGTAACCATCGACGCCGGTATCGCCCCGGGCCTGTCCTACGACCGCATTAGCTACGAGCTGCCCCGCACTATGTTCAACTACGCCGGCCAGGGCGGCCTGGGCATGGGTCTGGGCGTTGGCCTGGGCACCAAGCTGGGCCGCCCCGACCGTCCCGCCATCAGCCTGCAGGGCGACGGCGGCTTCCTGTACACCTCCCAGGAACTGAATACCGCCGTACGCAAGAACATCCCCCTGGTCAGCATCGTCCTCAACAACGGCTGCCACGGCGCGGAGAAGGCCCAGCAGCAGCGCTTCTACGACCAGAAGTACATCGGCGTTGACCTGGAAAACCCCCGCTTCGACCGCCTGGCCGAGGTGTACGGGGCCAGGGGCTACTACGTGGAACGGCCCGAGGATGTGGCCGATACCGTCCGCGACGCCCTCGCCCTGGACAGCCCCAGCGTGGTGGAAATCCCCGTAGCCGAGTACTTCCCGCCCGGCGCCTCCCTCCCCTCCCGATAGGCAAGGGCAGCGCGGCTTAAGTCCATCCTCCCACCTTCCCTCCTGCACAGGGAAGGTGGGAGGATGGGATCAGAGTTCCCAGGCAGGGGGGCGCCGTGGTGACTTTGCGCGCGGCTCCTCGCCGTCCCCGATGTTGAACCCAGGCCGTCCGACCCTCAATTTCGCCAAGTATGTACGGCGACAGGGTTCTGCTCCCACACATTTGATATATAATGACCCGGAGTATTGGGGGTGGAGATGCGAGACAACGAAGGCTACGACCACGACGCCCACGCCGGCCACGATCATGCGGCCCATGACCACCCGGCCCATGACCACGCGGCCCATGACCACGCGGCGGACGTCGGCCACGACCACGCCGGCCATGACCACGCGGCCCATGACCACGCGGCGGAAGAGGCCCACGCCCACGCCGGCCATGACCACGCGGCCCATGACCACGCGGCGGAAGAGGCCCACGCCCACGCCGGCCATGACCACGCGGCCCATGACCACGCGGCGGAAGGGGCCCACGACCACGCAGCTCATGCCGGGCATGATCACGACGACCATGCCGGGCACGACCACGGGGGCCACGGACACGGCCACCACGACCACTCCCATGACTTCAGGAGCGCCAGCAAGAAGAGCCTCTGGCTCGCCCTGGTCCTCATATCAACCTATATGGTCGCCGAGGTCATTGGCGGCCTGGTATCCGGCAGCCTGGCCCTGCTGGCCGACGCCGGTCACATGCTCACCGACGCCGCCGCCATCGTCATGGCCCTGGTGGCCATCTGGATCGGGCAGCGGGAAGCCTCCGTCGAGCGCACCTTCGGCTACCACCGTACGGAAATCCTGGCAGCCCTGGCCAACACCTTTACCCTGTGGCTGATTGCCGGCTGGATCCTGTTCGAGGCCTACCACCGCATCCGTTTTCCCGAAAGCGAGGTAATCGGGTTGCCCGTGCTGCTGGTGGGTATCGGCGGCTTTCTGGTCAACGTGGCGGCCGCCTGGATTCTACACCGCTCGTCGGGAGAAAGCCTGAACGTGGAAGGGGCCTTCCAGCACGTGCTGGCCGACCTCCTGGGCTCGGTGGGCGTTATCATATCCGCCATCCTCATCATGGCCTTTAACTGGCAGATCGCGGACCCCATTCTCAGCGTGGTCATCGCCTTCCTGATCGTGTACAACACCCGCAGGCTCATCGTCAGCATCCTCAACGTGCTGCTGGAGGGCGCCCCGGAGCACGTCGACGTTTACGCCCTCTGCCACGACCTGGAGGAGTTTGAAGGAGTAACCCTGATCCACGACGTTCACGTCTGGACCATTACCCAGGGCAACGTGGCCTTTACCGCCCACATACTGATGGACCGGGCCTATGCCGGGGACCTGAACGCTGTGACCAGCGAAATGAAGGACTTGCTGCACAACAAGTACCAGATCGGCCATGTCACCATCCAGCTGGAGCACACCACCGCGGACTGCACCGAAGACCACCACGTCGGCCACCTGTTAGCCAGGGCCCGGGATTGACCCGACCCTGCGGGAATAACCCGGCCCGAGGCTTTCCTTTCTCCACACAAAACAAACCCCGCTGCTTCATTCAGCAGCGGGGCGCTCTTCAGCCTGGCTGAGCTCGGTCTAGTGAACGTGACCGGCGTGGTCGTGGGCGTGGTGCTCGTGGCCGTCGCATTCGT
>JAPPJA010000252.1:0-2200 GCA_028874675.1 Chloroflexota bacterium | reverse complement strand
GAATGTCGTGGACGTGGCCCGGCTCGTCGCCGTGATGCTCGTGGGTGTCGCACTCATGGATGTCGTGGTCGTGAGCTTCAGCGTGGTGCTCGTGGCCGTCGCATTCGTGAATGTCGTGGACGTGGCCCGGCTCGTCGCCGTGATGCTCGTGGGTGTCGCACTCGTGGATATCGTGATGCTGCATCTGATGCCTCCAAAAAGCCCGGTACTACGCTGCTGACATGCCTCATAGCCCGCTGAGTGACTAATATTTGAACACGGCCAGAAATCGCTTGTCAAGGCAAAAAGTCTCAATTCAGCAAAATTGCAAAGGTAAATCGCCGCCGCTTATTGAGACTAAACATCGCAACCCTTCCCGTACCAGTCCCCCTGGCAAGCCCGACCGGACCGGCGTTTCTCATAAATAAGGCACACGCTCCGGTCACCGCAGGGACGGCTCTGTCCTTTACCGACAAATCTACCTTCATAGGGTATAATTCGCACAACCATTCTGGGGAACAAGCGAGCAACCATGAGCAAACTGTTGGACCTTTTGCAAAGAATCAGCGATGGAACGCCGGCGCCTCTCGGTTTTGGCGCGGCGCGGCGCGCCGGACTTCCCGGCCTTGCCCTGGTGGGCCTGGTAACTAAAGACCACGAGGCAGGCCTGGCCGCTTCCGCATCGGCCGGCCTGGACGGGATACTGGTTTCCGGCGTCAATGACTCTGCGGGACTCAGCGGCGTGGCAGGTTCCGCCGACGGTGTTCCCTGGGGCGCCTTTGCCTCTGCCCTTTCCGGTGAAACCGCCCGGGTCTGCCGGGAAAATGGCGCCGACGTGCTGGCCTTTGGGCTGGAAAGCCCCGCTGCCGGCCTGGCCGGGGAAGACGATATGGCCCGGATGATTTCCCTGGCGCCCAACCTGAGCGACCGCGAGCTTCGAGCCGTGTCCGCACTGCCGGTGGACTGCTTCATCCTGGATATGGGCTCGGTATCCGGCCCCTGGACACTGCAGGACCTGGTGACGGTGGGCTCCATCTCCCGCCGTACCGACAAGCAGGTCCTGGTGCAGGTTTCCGCCGCTCCCGCGGAGCAGGAACTGGAAGCCCTCAGGGATATGGGCGCCAGCGGCCTGATTCTGGACGTGTCCAGCGTGAGCCCTGACGACCTGGCCGGCCTGAAGTCGGCCCTCCAGGATATGCCGCGTCCCCGCCGCCGTCGTGACCGGGTTCGGGCCACCGTTCCTTCAACCGGCTTCGCATCATCTCCCGCTCCCTCCCGCGAAGACGACGACCACGATGACGACTACGACGATTACGACGACGAGTAATTGAAGAACACAGGGGATTCCCCGGCCGAGGCACACGGGAGGCGCCGGCGAATCCCCCCGGAGCCTTGCTCGCACAAGAGCCAGCCCGGGCAACGCACCCTGCCCCTTCATTCACCCAGATTGAATTGACATGCTTTTAGGTTCCTTCGAACTCCTCCTCTACGACCCCGCCAGCTTCGTGCGCCTGACCGTTCTGGTCATTTTTGCCCTGCTCACGGCTATTACCGTCCACGAATTCAGCCATTCCCTGATAGCCACAGTCCTGGGGGACGGCACCTCCCGCAGCCTGGGACGCCTCTCCCTGAACCCCATCCGCCACCTGGACCCCAGCGGAGCGGTAATGATGCTGGTGGTGGGGTTCGGCTGGGGCAAGCCTGTCCCGGTAAACCACCACCTGTTGCGGGGCCCCTGGGGCATGACCCTGGTGGCCGCTGCCGGGCCGCTGTCCAATCTGGCCCTGGCTTTCCTGGTGGCCATCCCCGTCAAGCTGGGCCTATTGGGATGGAGCGCTCCCGGCCTGTACCGGGCAACCCACGTTCTGTCCGGAGGAATGCGGGAAGCCCTTACGGACATTGCCGGAGTCGTCATTTTCTTCAACGTGCTGCTGGCGGTGTTCAACCTGATACCCATCTACCCCCTGGACGGCTCGCGGGTTCTGGGGGGCCTGCTTCCCGACAGCATGGCCGACAGCTATGCCAAATTCGAACGGTTCGGCCCCTTGCTCCTGCTGGGAATCATCCTGGCCGACTACGTCCTGAGGTTGGGCCTCCTGTGGAAGGTAATCGGGCCGGTTGTAACCGCGCTGATTTCCCTGGCCACCGGCTTCTAGCAGCTCAACTAGATTGTATTGATGGGTTGGGGCTAAACCGTCGTTCCCGCGCAGGCGGGAACCTC
>JAPPJA010000539.1 GCA_028874675.1 Chloroflexota bacterium | reverse complement strand
GCATAGACATGCTCAGCAATGGCGGCAGCTTCGTCGAAATCGGCGACATTGTTCGGGGCAAGGAGGTTTCCATAGACCCCTCCAAGCTCCTGTCGGGCAAGAACATTCTCGGCTCACGGATGTACCGGCCCGACCTGCTGCCCACCCTGCTGGCCTTTCTGGTGCGCAACCAGGACAAACTGCCCTTCCACAAGGTGGTATCCCACAAGTTTCCCCTGGCGGAAGTAAACGAAGCATTCACCCGCGCCGAGTGGGACCAGCGCCAGACTGAAATCACCCGCGCTATGCTGGTACCTTAAACGCCTGGAATTTCCCGGCAGAAAGCCGGACGGGGCGGACAATAGTCTGCCCCGTATCTTTGCCGGCGAGGTGCCATTACGTTACAGGAAGGGGCGGTTGCCACCACTTGCTGGTGTCGTTGACCTCGATGCTGTCCACCCACTTTACCCACTCGAATCCCCTCTTCCCTGGCGCCACCAACCGCAAAGGAAAGCCGTGCCAGTGAGAAAGGGCTTCATTTCCCACGGTAGTGGCCAGCAGGTAACCCTCGGCCTCCTCCAGCGAAAACCGCCGGAAGTAGCCGGTGACCGAACGTACCGTAATACTGGCGGCCTGGGGCCGTACTTCTGCCAGGTCCAGTACTGCCCGCAGTGGCAGTCCGGCCCAGTCCTGGGTTGTGTGCCAGCCGCCGGTGCAGTCCAGGGTGGCGCGTATCGTCCGGTACTGCTCCGTCCAACCGGCAAGGTCGGAATGGGAAACTGCCAGGGGCCGTCCCACCAGTCCGGTCACCTCGAGTTGCCAGCGGGAAATGTCAACCGGCTCGGGTGAGTCGTTCAGCCAGGATGTGGCTGGGAATCCGTTGCCGGCCAGTTGGCCCCTCAGGTAAGACCCGGTAAACCGTCTGTCCGCCCCGGGCAGGGAGGCCAGCCGATTGGCCAGTTCTCCCGCCTGCCACAGCGCCAGTCCGGCCAGGGCCAGGCCTCCCAGGCGCAGCGCGTTTCTTCGTTCAGCCCAGTAGCGGGTCTGGAGGTTATACCGGTGGCGCAGGACGTGCCATACAAGGACAGGAGCAAGGGCCAGGGAGAGGTAGATATGCCAGCTTACACCGCTGATTCCGGCGAAGGAGAAATAGCCCAGGTGGCTCCAGGCGATGCCCAGGCCCAGCGCGGCGAGCAGCGCAGCCAGCAGGAACAGTGACAGTGAATAAGCAAGCCACTGGCGTTTCCAGAGGCGCCACACAAGGAGCCGGGCCAGAATGTTGCGCCCCTTCCAGAATAGGAGCGCCACAATGCCGAAGCCCAGAATGCGGTGGACGTGCAGGGCTGCGGCCCACTCGGGTGTGCCCTGGGTGAGGGACAAATAGCCTGTGACCAGCTCCGCGGCGCCCAGTATGAGAATTACTATGTTGGCCCAGGGGAACTTCAAAACCCTTCCTCATTGGCAGGACTTCACCGGAGAATACGATCCTCTTCCAGTAAGTGGATTGGGTTCCGGAACAATAACGCAACCCCTTCCGCCAGACCGGGCGGAAGGGGTCTATTTCGAAAGACCAGGACTGGGTCGGACTAGTCTGAGGAGGGGAGTTCCTTGGGCTGCTGCAACTCCATCGGTTCTCCGCCGTACCGGAGATCGCAGCGGCCTGCCTTGGTTACCAGGACGGATACGGAACCATCGGCGGAAGTGAACCGTTTGCCCAGCGCCATATCGATGGCCTCGGAGGACACTTCGACTCCCTCGAAAGAAGCTTCGGAACCCTTCAGCTGCAGGGGCGTCTCCCCGTCGGAAAAATCCCCGTCGCCGCCCTTGGTTACCACCATTTCCGCGCCGCCGGGGCTTACATATCTCTGGCCCGTTTTTACCATGATCTGCCTAAACCTTCCCTATAGTTTTCCACCGATTATAGTTTTGGCCGCCAGAGGGCGTCAACGAAGTTACACCCCCGCACAGGTGGCCTCTTCAGTACGCCCGCAGACTGTCGCGTATGCGGGAACCACTGCCGGGCCGGTCCGGCGCGCCGCCGGCAAGGGCCGTGGTGGATCAGACTCAGTCGTCCACCCCTATAGTACGCTTGACGCTTTCCAGCACCGCCTGGTTGCTGGTTACTACTGGCCGGCCGGCCACCTGCCGTATGTCTTCCAGGATGTCAACCGACTTGAGGTTGGCGCAGGATACGAACAGGCAATCCGAATCTACTCCTTCCAGTTCCTGCCGAACGTAGTCCACAATTTCACCGGGTGAAACGGCGGCGATGTTGAAGGCGCCCTTGACGTCCATCCCGTTGATGTGGGGTACCGTGAAACCCGAGGTTTCCAGCGATTCCTTGATGGTGTCGTTTATCTCCTCGGAATAGGGAGTCAGGACGGCCACGCTCTTGACGTCCAGCCGGGTAAGTTCGTCCACCACGGCGCCCATGATGGTAATGGTGGGAGCCCCGGTGGTTCTCGATATCTCCCCGGCCAGTTCCTGCTCGTACTCGGGCCCGCGCAGGGCGCCCGCCGAGGTGCAGCCGAAGACCACCACGTCGGGCATCAGGGTCCCGATCTGCCGGGCGCACTCGGGCAGGTAAACGTCCAGCATCAACTCTTCCGCTTCAATGGTCACGCTGCCTTCCAGCAGCATCCGCGAAGTGTGTACCGTGGCGCCCGGGGGCAAGTGACGATACAGGTCGGGCTCCATAACTGTGTTGGTGGAGGGCACGATGAGCCCCACGCGCTTCCCTTCCAGGTTCCCGTTGGCTTGAGTGTTCATTCTTCCTCTCCGGATGGAGTACGCAGATTCAATGCGGTCCAAGTACAGTCTGGCGTTGTTCGCTCACCCATTATAAGGGGGTGAAGGGACGAATGGTAAAGTCTCCGAATCTGATGTAGTACACTGAAATCGGACTTTAACAACCTTGTCAGCAGGGAAATGGAGAGACATATGGACCTCCGGAACGGGTATGCGGTGGTTGACCTGGAGACTACGGGACTGGACTGCTGGGATGATCTGATCATTGAAATCGGTGTCTCCGTGGCGAAACCTGGCCAGAATCCAGACACCGATTCGGTCCTGGTGAAAATTGACCGTCGCCTGCCGGACGTTATAGTCCGCCTCACCGGAATTACAGACCGGGACCTGGCCTCCAGGGGAATGGGTATTGACGAAGCCCTGAACTGGTTTGTGGAACGCACTGCCGACTTGCCCCTGGTGGGGCACAACATAGTCCGATTCGACCGGGCCTTCCTGCTGGAAGCGGCAAGGGTCCACCGCAGGTCTGTCGAGGAGGGAAGATATCCCATGCGAGTGATAGAGGAAGTTGACCACCTTCCGGCCCGGCGGTTCATCGACACCATGGCCCTGTTTAAGGGTTACAAAATGGGGCAGTATCCCACCCAAGGCGAGAGTCATACCGAATACGTCCAGCGTATCCTGGATATGCGGACTCCGGCCGGCCTGCGTTACAGTTTACAGGCGGCCTGCCAGGACCTGGGTATCTCAACCTCCCGCGTGCGTGCCCACCGTGCCCACGGCGACGTGGTACAAAATCAGAAACTTTTTGAGAAGCTGATCGAAGTGGGGGCAGTCTAGCATTTCGTACTGGCTCCTCATCACAGGCTGCGCCACCTCCTCACCCTTGCGAGATTCCCTGTAATTGAATGCTTGCAGCATGCTCCGCGCCTATCTGCCTGCAATTTGGACAATGCTCTTCCCTGCCAGATGGTCGACATCCCCTTGTCGACACCTTGCGAGACACTTGGCTAACATAGTTCCTGGGAGACAATCACCGAAGTTTGAATCACCATAATTCAGGGAAAAGGCATCAAGCTTTTCACCTGGTCTCATTTCTGATCAAAAACCGGGGCGCTGGAGAATCCTGCATACACTTCGGCGGGCGCCGGGCTAACGGAAGCGTGGGGGCCCTGGATAGGAAATGAGGTCAAATGAGACCTGTTGACGCCAAAAACGTTTTTTCACTCACGCTGCCCTGGCGGCTCAAGAGTGGGCTGCCCCCAGTGTCGTTTGCATACAGTGTTTCCTTTGCCTAAAATGGCAGCAATTCCTTTAGGAGATGGGGCGCGCTCCTCTCTCCAAATTGGTTTGGCGCCCAATTCCATAGTGCTTAAGGGGTAGAAAGATGGTTGAAAATACAGGCGGTATCGAAGCGCTATTGCAGGAAGATCGTACCTTTCCGCCTCCTGAAGAGTTTGCCAGGAACGCCAACATCAAGGACCCCAATGTTTATGAGGAAGCTCGCAAGGATCCCGAGGCCTTCTGGGCCCGGTTCGCCAGCGAACTGGACTGGTTCCAGCCCTGGGACCAGGTTCTGGACTGGAGTCCGCCCTATGCCAAGTGGTTCGTGGGCGGCAAACTTAACGCTTCGTACAACTGCGTTGACCGCCACGTAAAGAATGGGCGGCGCAACAAGGCGGCCATTATCTGGGAAGGTGAACCGGGCGATTGGAAGGTGTACACCTACTGGGACCTGCAGCGGGAAGTGTGCCGCTTCGCCAATGGACTCAAAAGCCTTGGTGTCCAGAAGGGCGACCGTGTCACCATTTACCTTCCCATGGTCCCGGAGCTTCCCATTTCCATGCTGGCCTGCGCCCGCATCGGGGCGGCCCACAGCGTCATCTTCGGTGGTTTCAGCGCCGACTCCATTCGCGACCGGCTTGACGATTCCCAGTCCAGGGTGATGATCACCGCCGACGGCGGCTATCGCAGGGGCGGCATTGTACCCCTCAAGCAGAACGCCGACGAGTCTCTCGAAGGCGATACCCCGGTTGAAAAGGTTGTGGTGGTCCGCCGCACCGGCAGCGCCGACGACAAGATGGTGGCCGGCAGGGACGTCTGGTGGCACGATCTGGTGGAAGACCAGCCTCTGACCTGCGAACCCGAGCCCATGGACAGCGAAGACATGCTGTACATGCTCTACACCAGCGGAACCACCGGCAAACCCAAGGGAATCGTCCATACTACCGGTGGGTACATGACCGGCACTTATGCCACCTCCAAGTGGATATTCGACCTGAAGGAAGACGACGTTTACTGGTGTACCGCCGACATCGGCTGGGTCACCGGCCACAGCTACATCGTCTATGGACCGCTGGCCAACGGGGCAACCTCGGTAATGTACGAGGGATCGCCCGATTACCCGGACCGGGACCGCTTCTGGGCGATAGTGGAAAAGTACGGATGCACCATCTGCTACACCGCGCCCACGGCCATCCGCACTTTCATGCGCTGGGGCGAGGAATACCCCAACCGCCACGACATGTCCACTCTGCGGCTCCTGGGTTCGGTGGGAGAGCCCATCAACCCTGAGGCGTGGGTGTGGTACTGGCAGCACATCGGCGGAGGCCGCTGCCCGGTGGTGGACACCTGGTGGCAGACTGAAACCGGCTCCATCTTGATAGCGCCCTTGCCGGGCATCACCACTCTCAAGCCCGGTTCCGCCACCCAGCCGTTCCCGGGAATCGAGGCCGAGATTCTGGATGAATCCGGTAATCCCGTGGGACCCGGCGGAGGCGGTTACCTGACCATCAAGCGCCCGTGGCCCTCCATGCTCCGGGGCATCTACGGCGACCCCGAACGATTTGTCGAGCAGTACTGGTCACGCTATCCCGACACCTATTTCACTTCCGACGGCGCCAAGCTGGATGAAGAAGGGTACTACTGGCTGCTGGGCCGGGTGGACGACGTAATCAATGTTTCCGCCCACCGCATCAGCACCATGGAAGTTGAGAGCGCGCTGGTGGACAACTCCAAGGTTGCCGAGGCCGCCTGCATCGGGCGTGCCCACGAAATCAAGGGCCAGGCCATCGTGGCATTCGTCACTATCAAGGACCAGGTGGCAACCTCGGACGACCTGATAACCGAACTCAAGGCCCACGTGGCCACCAAGATCGGTCCCATGGCAAGGCCCGACGATATCTATTTTGCCGCGGAGCTGCCCAAGACCCGCAGCGGCAAGATTATGCGCCGGCTCCTGCGGGATGTGGCGGAAGGGAGGGCCCTTGGCGACACTACCACCCTCGCAGACCCGGCGGTCGTCGAGTCCCTCAAGGCCCAGTACGGCGACGAGGAGTAATATACCCCGCATATCGAGACAGTTTTAGCGGCTCCCGTTTTCTGATAGGCTCTGCCAGGACGCCAGTATTCAATGATATTGGCGTCCTTTCTTTCGGAAAATTCTCTCGGAGTTGTTGCCGCCAGAATGTATCGCGTACTGGTATTCCTGCTCGTCGTCCTGTGCCTTACCATTGTCAGTCAGATCGTGGCAGTCACGGCTTGGCGTGACTACGAAAAGTATGGTTCGGTCTCATGGAGCAGGGCTGTCGAGGACGCCCTGCCGAAGGCGGCAAACGGGTCTGCCGCCGGTGGCGGGCAAGATGTCCCCGGTAGAAATCCAGCGGCTGGTGAACTGCCCGGTCACGGACCGGAGGCGCTCAAGACCGAGCTATTCTACCTGGTCAATGTGGAACGGGTGCTTGCCAGGGTTGCCCCGGTCTCCTCGGGGTCCGATCCCTCAGTCCAGCAACATGCTCACGGGATGATGACCTACGGCTATCGGTCTCACTGGGACGTCAATGGCCTCACACCACACATGCGATATTCCATTAGCGGTGGAACGAACCGGGTCCGCCAGAATATCGCGGGCCCGGTTGACCTGTCCGATTACACCGAGGGCAATAGGCCGGAGAATTGGCGGGACCTGGCGGAGTCGGTACATAAAGGACTGATGGAATCTCGCATAAGCCGAGCCAACATCCTGGACCGGTGGCATGGGAAGGTGACCATCGGCGTTAGCTG
>JAPPJA010000180.1:3658-6805 GCA_028874675.1 Chloroflexota bacterium | reverse complement strand
TTCCAGGCAAGGAAGTACCGTCCAGCGCGTTCTTGCGGATTACCAGTTCCCTGGCCTTCTTGGCAGCTTCCCTGGCCCGCTGGGAGGTAAGACACTTCTCGACGATTTGCTTGCTTTCTACCGGGTGCTCTTCCAGGTACCGGGCCAGACCTTCGCTGACCACGGAATCAACTATGCTGCGGACTTCGGCGTTACCCAGCTTGGTCTTGGTCTGGCCTTCGAACTGGGGATTGGTCAGCTTGACGCTGATCACGGCTGCAAGACCTTCCCGCACATCCTCACCGGCGAGATTGGGCTGGTCGTCCTTGATGAAGTTGTTCTTGCGGGTGTAGTCGTTGATTACCCTGGTCAGGGCGGTGCGAAAGCCGGTAAGGTGGCTGCCGCCTTCCTGGGTGTTGATGCAATTGGCGAAGGAAATCACCGACTCGGTAAAGCTGTCGTTGTACTGGATGGCGACCTCGACGGAAGTCTCATCCTGGGTCTTTTCATAATAGAAGGGGGACTGCTGGAAGACGCGGCGATGCTTGTTTACGTTTCGGACCAGGTTGGCAATTCCCCCATCGAAATAGTAGGTCCTTTCGATGTCACCGCGACGCTGGGCCCGGTGCCACTGGCTGACAAAACGAATCTCCAGACCCTTGTTCAAATAGGCAATCTCTTTGAAGTGACCTATCAGGGTCTCAAAATCGTACTCAATGTCCGGGAAAATTTCGGGGTCCGGCCGGAAGGTGATGGTGGTACCATGCCGGGGCGTCCGCTTACCTTTGGCGACCTCGGAGGTTGGTATCCCCTGGCAGTATTCCTGGTGGTGGATGTAACCGTCCCGGTGAACCTCCGCTTTCAGATAGGAAGACAGGCCATTAACCACCGATCCACCCACGCCGTGCAGCCCGCCGGTAACCTTATAGGCCCCGCCACCGAACTTGCCGCCAGCGTGAAGCGTGGTCATAACGGTCTCGAGGCCGGACTTTCCGGTAGCCGGGTGGATGTCCACGGGGATGCCCCGTCCGTCATCGGAGATGGAAATCAGACCATCCTCGGAAAGAGTCAGGTCAACCCGGGTGCAGTACCCAGCCATGGCTTCGTCCACGGCGTTGTCAAGGATTTCGTATATGAGGTGGTGCAGTCCCCGCTGGTCGGTGCTGCCAATGTACATTCCGGGGCGAACGCGTACCGCCTCAAGGCCTTCCAGCACCTGGATGTCCTTGGCCGTATATTCCCGGTCCTCTTCCTCCTGGACCGCAACGGTGGCAGCCGCCTGGCCGTTTATCTCTGCGACTACGGGTGGAAGTTCGGGGGTAGCAGATTCCTGTTCCGCCATCAATCGTCCTTGCATGTAATTAACCGTCCCTAAAATAGTTTCGAGGCGGTCTCCGCCGTCACCAATGCAACCCCTTGAGGGGCGCCCACTCCCCAACCCTGACCATGCTCAGATAGTTGAATCGCCGGATTGGTTGGTCCGATTGAGGCCGGAAAGCACAAATTAGGTTGAGCTATCTGTCAAAAGGTGTGGATTTGCCGTGGTTGATAAATTGTGATTTGTTTCATTATATCACATTCGTATCTGATTCGCTTTCCTTCAGATACGAACGGTCCCGATTCTTCAGCGCTTGTTCGTGCTGTTGGCCACTCTCCCGCCGGCAAAGAGTATCCCGCCGGAAGATGACCGGATTCCTGCCCTGAAACTGCGTTGCAGCGGGCAGCCTGCCTCACACTGAAAAGTAATAGACTCCGGAGCGGTAGCTTTCCAGGGCAAGGATCACGGCCTGAAAGAGGGGTTGGGGCAAATCGTCCAGGGGAAACCAGCCTGACTGGGAAAAGGCTTCCGGCTCGGCGAGTCGGGGTTCCTGGTCGCCGATTTCACCCAGAAACTCTACGTCCACGTAGTGCCGGTCGTAGGCGATAATATTGCTGACGCAGAGGAACTTCAGGTCGCCCACTATCAGGCCCAGCTCTTCCAGGACCTCCCGCCGCGCACACTCCTCCAGGGTCTCACCCCATTCCAGGTGGCCACCGGCGGAAGCCCAGGTACCCTCTCCGTGGGCGCCCTGCCGCCTGGCCAGAAAGACCCTGTCTTCCCGAACAAACACGACTCCCACGCCTACCAGCGGCCTGCCAAGTTCCTGGGTCACTCCCCAAGTATACACACCCCCCTTGCGGGCTTAAAGGTGCCTGGTGTCAGTAATGGACCAGTATTATGTTGCCCCGTACTTATTCAACGTGCTAGACTTTCGCCTGACTCGGTTGCGAATATCGTAAACTTAACCCCAGATACCATCAGTGCTACTGGCGCTTCGGGAACGACAACATGGTTTCAGAAAGCAAGGCTTCAAATACTGCTCAAGGCACTATCCTGTCGGGAATGAGGCCCACGGGGAAGTTGCACCTGGGAAACTACCTGGGAGCTTTGGACAACTGGGTAAGGCTGCAGGACGACTACCGGTGCATTTACAGCATCGTTGATATTCACGCCCTCACCACCGTCGAGGACCCAGGCGAAGTTGCCAACATCCAGCCCAACATCCACGAGATGGCCCTGGACTGGCTGGCGGCGGGTGTCGATCCAGAACGGAGCATAGTCTTTATTCAGTCCCACGTCCCCGAAGTTATGGCCCTGCACACCCTGCTGAGCATGGTGACGCCTTTGGGCTGGCTGCTGAGAGTGCCCACCTTCAAAGAGAAGGTGCGGCAAATGGACGAGACCGAGGAGAGCGTCAATTACGGACTGGTCGGCTACCCGGTGCTGCAAACTGCGGACATCATCATTTACAAGGCAGACACGGTACCTGTGGGCCAGGACCAACTGCCTCACCTGGAACTTGCCCGGGAGATCGTGCGGCGTTTCAATTTCCGATTCGGTGACACCTTCCCCGAGCCCCAGGCAAAGCTGACCGAGGCCCCGCTCATCCTGGGCCTGGAGGGCCAGCAAAAGATGAGCAAGTCGCTGGACAACCATATTGACCTGGCATCGTCTTCGGAGGAGACCACCCAGCGGGTGCTGACCGCATTCACCGACCCGCAACGCCAGCGCCGCAGCGACCCCGGCCGACCCGAGGTATGCAACGTTTATTCCCTGCACAAGATATTCAGCTCGGCCCGGGACATCGATCAGGTCTATTCCGAGTGTACGAACGCCCAGCGCGGGTG
>JAPPJA010000180.1:0-3648 GCA_028874675.1 Chloroflexota bacterium | reverse complement strand
GTGAATGACTTCCTGGAGCCTCTGCGGGAGCGCAGACGCGAGCTGGAAGAGAAACCGGACTACGTGAGGGAAGTGCTCTTCGAGGGCGGCAAGAGGGCCCGGGCTATCGCCCGCGAGACCATCGCCGAAGTTTACGAGAAGATGGGACTTGGGCAACCGGTTTAGAGTCGAAGAGCCATTTGAAGAAGGGACAGGCAGGCCTGCCTGCCTCCGCGCGGTCAGGAATAACCAATGAGCCAGCCAAACAGCGAGACAATCCCACCATCCAGAAGCGGACGATCAGCCCTGGATGTTTCCGTGGAGGCTGCCCGCAGCGCCGGCCGGTTGATAAGGGAGCGGTTCCTGACGGAAAAAGAGGTTCGGTTCAAGGGACGGGCCGATATCGTCACCGACGTGGACCTGGCCGCCGAGCGAATCATACTGGACCTGGTTCAGGAGGAATACCCCGACTTCAGCATCCTTTCCGAGGAGTCCAGTCCCGTGGAAACCGGGTCGCCCTTTCGGTGGGTGATAGACCCCATCGACGGCACCCGCAATTTTGCCGAGGGGATACCTCACTTCTGCGTCGTCGTGGCCCTGGCCCAGGACGATCAAACGGTACTGGGCGTAACCTACGACCCCATCAAGGAAGAGACCTTTACGGCGGAAGCAGGCAAGGGCGCCTTCCTCAACGGCGAACCTATGTCAGTGTCTGACCGGGCGGAAATTCCTGACTGCGTCCTGAGTTTCGACCTGGGTTACTACGACGACAAGGCGGCCACGGCGCTGGACATGATTCGGCACCTCTGGCCGGGATTCCAGACCATGCGACTGCTGGGCTCGTCGGCGCTGGGCATGGCCTACGCGGCGGCAGGCCGGGTTGACCTCTACTTTCATCACTCGCTTTCACCGTGGGACAGCGCCAGCGGTCTGTTGCTGGCCCGGGAAGCTGGCGGCAACGTGGTGGACCGCCAGGGGAACGACGCCAATCTCTTCACACCCAGCGTGATTGTCTCCAGCCAGCGCCTTATCGACCGGTTTCTTGAGGCCACCGACGGGCTTGCCTGGCGACAAGGGTAACAAGCCGCCGTCGGCCTCCTATGGCTGTGATCACCCGCCAGCTGTCGAGCTTGCCGCGGCCTGATTACGGTATTCGTGTGGGGAGTCCGGCCAGCACATCCGAGATCTCCGATCACCAGGCACCGTTCCCGTTCTCAAGCAGCTCTTCAACTGTCGCCACGCCCCAGCCCATTGACTCTGGATTTCGCTTCCGGGCCTGGCCGACAGGCCATTCAAGCAGTTTTTCTTCTCGGCACCTAATGAGGCACATCTGCCGCCGGGGACTACTGGCATACCACTACGCCGGATTCCACCAGCGCATCTATCTCACCATCCGCGTACCCCGCATTTGAAAGGACTTCCCTGCTGTGCTCTCCCAGGGCCGGCGCCCTTCGACGCACACTTCCCGGCGTCTCCGAAAGTTTGACTGGCACCCCGATGTTTCGCAGGGTCCCCAGTTCTCCGTCCTCCAGGTTCACGACCATGTTCCTGGCTTGGACCTGCGGGTCCTCATAGACCTGTTCCATGTTGTAAATGGGGCCGGCCACCACGCCCGCCTTTTCCAGCGTTTCCAGCCAGTAGCCGGTGGTCCGCTGGGTAAGGGTTTCCTCCAGCAACTCCGCCAGGTGTTTCTCCCGCGCCTTCCGGTCCCCCGGCCGGCGAAATCTCTCGTCTTCAATCAGGTGTTCCAGCCCAGTGGCGCGGCAGAACTGCTCCCACGTGGTTTGCGTCGCGGCGCCGATGTTAATGTATCCGTCGCTGGTGCGCAGGGCCTGATAGGGGGCTGAAACCCGGTGGGCGGAGCCCAGGGGCCCCGGTATCTCGCCCTCAGAGAAGTACAGGGCCGACTCCCAGATGGTGTAGAAGATGCCGGCCTCCATCAGTGAGGCGTCAACCATCTGCCCTTTTCCGGTCCTGAGGGCATGGATGTAGGCGCTGAGTATGCCGAAAGCAGCCTGCGTTCCCGCCGAGATGTCGGTAATGGGAACTCCCACCTTGGCGGGGGGCCCATCGGGAAACCCGGTGATGCTCATCAGGCCGCTCATGCCCTGGGCCACCAGGTCAAACCCGCCTCGACTACGGTAAGGACCGGTGGCGCCAAACCCGGATATGCAGCAGTAAACCAGGCCAGGTTTAATCTCGGACAGGCTGGCATATCCCAAACCAAGGCGGTCCATCACGCCCGGCCGGAAGTTCTCCACAACCACATCAGCGTCCTTGAGCAATCGCTTAAAGATCTCCTGCCCCGCATTATCTCGCAAATTCAGTGCAAGGCTGCGCTTGTTTCGGTTCAGGGCCAGAAATCCTGAGGCCCATTCTCCGGTGAACGGCGGCCCCATGCGGCGCGTGTCGTCTCCCCCGACAGGCTTCTCAACCTTGATGACGTCGGCGCCCATATCCGCCAGCAGCATGGTGCATACGGGCCCCGCCATAATCTGCGTTAAATCAAGGACTGTCATACCTTCAAGAGGCAGCTTGCCACTGTTCATGCTACAGGTACTCCTATTCGTCGCGCGCTGGCTGGCGGGGTCCGATCTTCAAGAGACGCGCGACACCTCCAGAAGTATAACTTACCCTGAAGATGAAACGTTGCCGGCGGCCTTGGTTTACAATTGAATGAAGGAGGGCTAATGACCACAAGGGAATTGCCCTGCCCGCGAACCCCAATCCTGTTTTGGAGAGCCCATGACAAGCACCAACCAGCCGGCGGAGACTCCCCGGGTCAAGCAGGACGC
Organism: Chloroflexota bacterium; assembly: GCA_028874675.1. Taxonomy (GTDB): domain Bacteria; phylum Chloroflexota; class Dehalococcoidia; order Lucifugimonadales; family UBA3495; genus Bin22. The sequence continues at coordinate 874 of JAPPJA010000180.1, read as the reverse complement.
CAACTACATTTTTCATGAGCTGACTCGCAGCATTTGTCCTGAATGCAAGACTGTTATCGACGCGCAGATAATCCTGCGGGATAACCGGGTGTATATGCGGAAGCGCTGCCCCGAACACGGGTGGTTCGAAGGGCTGATAAGTAGCGACGCCAGGATGTATGTGGACTCCATCGGCTTCAACAAGCCTGGTACGATTCCCCTGGATTTCAGCACCGAGGTGGACAAGGGTTGCCCCCTGGACTGCGGCCTTTGCCCGGAACACAAACAGCACATCTGCCTGGGGTTGATTGAAGTCAACACCAACTGCAACCTCAATTGCCCGGTATGCTTCGCCAACGCCGGCATTGGTTACAGCCTGACGCTGGAGCAAGTTGAAACTATGCTGGACCGTTTCGTGGAAATCGAAGGCAACCCGGAGGTTGTGCAGTTCAGCGGCGGTGAACCAACCATCCATCCCGAACTCCCGGCAATGATTCAGGCGGCCAGGGACCGGGGCATCCGGCAGGTAATGGTAAACACCAATGGGGTGAGGCTGGCCCGGGACGACCGGTTCCTCCACACTATGGCGGCATTGAATCCGGTCATTTACTTCCAGTTCGATGGGCTGCGGCGCGAGACGTACCAGACCATTCGGGGGGAGGACCTGCTGGACACCAAGCTGCGGGCGCTGGACCGGCTTCAAGAGGCGGGACTGGATGCAGTGCTGGTCGCAGCCATCGAGCATGGGGTCAACGTTGACGAAGCGGGAGCCATCGTTGAGTTCGGCCTCCAGCACCCTGCAGTCAGGGGCGTTGTCCTCCAACCGGTCACCCATGTGGGCCGCCACATACCCTTCGATCCCATGAACCGGGTGACCATTCCCGACGTCATCCAC
>JAPPJA010000526.1 GCA_028874675.1 Chloroflexota bacterium | reverse complement strand
ATCTACTGCAGTGGCAGATTCGCTGGTCATCGACAGTATTTCCGTCAAAGATGGTCAGACGATCATCGTAACCACCCTGGAACCCCGGCCCACGCTGCCCGGCCTGCTGACGTCTCCCGCGGTGGCAATCACCGACGCGGCGGCGGTTGAGGCGGCAGGCGAGGGTAATTTCCTGAATGCCGGCGCCCTGACCGGTCCTTACATCCCCACCGAGTACGTCATTGAAGAGCGACTGGAGAGTGTGGCTTACGACGACTACTGGGTCGGCCGGCCGCCGCTGGCAGGCATTGATCAAGTCGCCATTTCCGACACGAACAGCCGGGAGCTGGCGCTCCAGGCGGGAGACGTGGACGTTATCATCAACCTGTCGCCCGAGGGAGTGCAGGCCATCGAGGCCCATCCGGAATTGCGGGTCCTGACCGCGGGAATCGGCACGTCGGTGGTGATGTGGTGGGTCAACTTCGAGCGCGAAGCTCTGTCCGACCCTCTGGTGCGCAAGGCGGTGGCTCACGCCATCGACCGGGAGAGCATCTCCGGCCTGGTGGCCCCCGCGGGAACAGGTTCCTTCGCCGACACCCTGTTGCCTGAAGCCCTGGTCTCCTGCCCGGGCGTGGCCGGACCTGGTTTCGACCCGGAGCTCGCCAGGGAATTGCTGTCGCAAGCCGGCTACACGGACAGCGACGGTGATGGGCTTGTCGAGAAGGACGGGCAGCCGCTGGAGATAGTAATCGGCGGTTATCCGCAGCGATTCCAATTGCCCATTATGGCCGAAGCTGCCCAGGCGATGCTGGCCGACGTGGGTATCAGTGTAGATGTCCAGATTTCCGAGTGGTCCGCGGTCAAGGAGCCGGTCTGGGACCTGTTCGGCTGGTACAACAACGTGGTGGACGCCGGGGATCCGGTGCTGAACGTAAGCAAGTTCGTGGGGCTTGAGGCCAATGCCGAGAGCAGCGCCGCCAACAACTATGGGCATTACGACAACACCGGACTCGCGGAAATAGTAGCCCAGGCCGGGGCAGTGTCAGACCTGGAGGAACGCAAACGCATCGCCTGTGAGGCTATGGCGGTTACCACCGAGGAAGTCGTCCTGCTTCCGGTGGCCCATTCTTACTTCGTGTACGGTGTCAGTGAACGGGTAACGGATTTTGACCCACACCCGGCACATCTCTACTACTTCGACAACCGTATCGGTCTGACCGAGTGAGCATTCCCCGTTTTCGCAGAGGATTGGGATGGGTGCTGGCATGATGGCATACCTGGTCCGGCGGCTGGCCACGCTGCCACTATTGCTGCTGGGCATCTCGGCGGTCAGCTTCGGGCTGTTGAACCTGGCGCCGGGCGATCCGGCTGAAATGGTCCTGCGCCAGCGCAACCCGGGCCAGCTGCCCAGCGCAGTGGAGGTGGAGGCCTTGCGCCGAGAGCTGGGCCTGGACGCTTCCCTGCCGGCTCAGTACGCCCGTTGGGTGTCCGGCACGCTGGCGGGCGACCTGGGGCAGTCCTACGGGACCGAACAGCCGGTGGCCGCTCAGTTGGCGCGTCGCACCGTCCCGACCGCACTGCTCACCGCGGGGGCGCTGGCCCTGGCGTTGCTGGTCGCAGTTCCGGCCGGAATTCTTTCGGCCCAACGTCGCGGCAGTCTCCTGGACATCGCCGCCCGCCTGGTGGCCCTGGTGGGAGCAGCAGTCCCCTCCTACGCCCTGGCCTACGGGTTGATCATCCTGTTCGCGGTGAAACTGTCATGGCTGCCGGCTGTGGGCTATGGTTCGCCCGCACAGGTCGTGCTGCCAGCCGTCGCCCTTTCCCTGGCGCCCATGGCCCAGCTGATGCGCCTGATACGCGCCAGCATGCTGGAAACCCTGGGGCAGGACTACATACGGACAGCACGGGCCAAGGGTCTGTCCGAGCAGGCCGTCGCTGTCGGGCACGCCCTGCGCAATGCACTACTGCCGGCCGTCGCCGCCACGGGGGTGAACCTGGGCTACCTGCTCAGCGGCGCAGTCATAGTGGAGACTATTTTCAGTTGGCCTGGTTTGGGTCAGCTAATGGTGGAGGCAGCTTTGACCCGAGACTATCCCGTCGTGCAGGGGTTTGTTGCCTACATCGCCATGGTAGTGCTGCTGGTCAACCTGGTCGCCGACCTGGCCCTCCGCATCGCCGACCCGCGCCTGCGATTCGGTCACCAGGGGATGTAGCCTCGTATGGCCAGCGACGCTGAACATACCAGGGAACGCGCTCCCGTACTGGCCGTCGGCAGGAGCCCGCGGCGACGTCACCAGTGGACCGGGCTGCTGAGGGAGCCAGGAACCGCCCTGGGTCTGTTCCTGGTGGCGTCCCTCCTGATTGTGGGACTGGTGGCGCCCTGGCTTCCCCTGGATGATCCCACCGACATCAACCTGCCAGACCGACTTCACCCGCCCTCGGCAGAGTATCTGCTGGGCACCGACCACCTGGGCAGGGACACGTTCAGCCGAATTGTCCACGGCGCCCGCATGACCCTGGTGGCCGCCGCGGCTACCCTGGCCCTTAGTATGACCATCGCCCTCGCGGTGGGCATATTATCGGGATACAACGGCGGCTGGACCGACACTGCCCTGATGGGCGTGGTGGACCTGCTACTGGCCTTTCCTTCGTTGATCCTGGCGCTGGCGGTAGCCGGAGCTTTGGGCCCCGGCCTGTTCAACGTGCTGCTGGCGGCCGGGGCCGTGTGGTGGGTGGGCCATGCCCGCATAATTCGGGGAATCACCCTGGGCGCTCGACAGACCGAGTACGTGATCGCGGCGCGGGCCGTCGGGGCCGGAAACATGCGAATCATTTTCCGGCACATTGCCCCCAGCATCCTCGGCCCCATCATTGTAATTGCATCGCTGGACGTAGGCTGGATCATCCTGGGCATCGCCGGTCTTAATTTCCTTGGACTTGGGGCGCAGCCGCCCACCCCGGAGTGGGGCGCCATGCTCAATGACGCCCGTCAGCATTTGCAGACGGCGCCCCGCCTGTTGCTCTTGCCGGGGGCGGCCATCTTCCTCGCGGTACTGGGGTTCAACCTGTTGGGCGACGGCCTGCGGGACTTGCTGGATCCTCGCACCCGGCGACCAGGAAATTAGCCGAGGATATTCCCCTTCTGCCCGGTGGCTGCCAACACGTGCCTGTGCTGCCTCGTGGCGCTGTTGTCGGGCGACCGGCCACTGTAATGGACTTGAACCACCTCTAATCCTCGGTCGTTCTCCCTCAGGAACTCCTCCAAGCCTCCATCAACTCCCTCCGGGGCCCCGGCATTGCCGTCCCGGATTAAGCGCGCCCTGTTGCATTCCCGACGTTGTGGGCCAGCGCTATCTCCGGAGCAATTTCGTACCCTTCCCACAGACTTCTTGCTGCACCAGTCCTTGAAACTGGACTGGAAGCCGTGGGTGACGGCCGGAATGTTCGACCGGCTCAGCATGTTGTTGAAGGTGTTTTCAGGAAGCGGACTGGTCTTCTAGTTGCTCGGGAAAGCCGGTGCGGCTGCCTCTCCGCCAAGCCGCCATGCTTCTACCACGGCTTCCCCAGCCTGCCGGGACAAAGTCAGCTGGTATTGACATCTGGCCTTCATCCCCGCTTCGAGATCGGGCCAATCACCCCTTCCCAAAAGAGCGTGGCCAAAAACAAAAAAACCGCTGAAAAGCGGTAATATTGAGATCAGGGAAATTGAGATAGTGGCGGAGGGAGTGGGATTCGAACCCACGATACCCGGAGGTATACCGGTTTTCAAGACCGGCGCAATCGTCCACTCTGCCATCCCTCCGCGAAATTGCTGGACTGTCACTCCAACGGTTAATCCTGAATATCAAGGGTAAACTGTCGGGGGTTCCACTCTTTAGGCCAATCGGTGTCGTTTGCTTCATCCAATGCCGGGGAAGGGATTCCCACAGACGGCGCAGTCGCCTAGACCGACACGGCCGTTTCTTCAAGGGAAGCCAGCTGCTCGTCGATGGACTCGGCCTCCAGCGACAGCATTTCCCACTCTTCCAGGCAGGACTGCTCCTCTTCTTTCAATAGGCGGTACTGCTCGGCAGTATCGGATATGGCGTCCGAATCGCTGAACTGGTCGGGGTCGGCAAACATGGCTTCCATCCTGGCAATGCTGGTCTCCTTTTCGGACAGCGACGCGGTCACCTCATCAATGCGCAACGCCAGGCGTCGGGCCTCGCGATTCAGGCGGCGACGTTCCATTTCAGCTTCCGTCAGCGGCCTTCCGGAGCGTCTCTTGACAGTCCCTGTCGGCGGGTCAGGCCTGGCAGGCTTGGCAGCCGCAGGGGAAGCCTCATTCCTGCTTTCGTTCCTCTCCTTTTCGTACAGGTAATCGTCGTAATCGCCCGGGAAGACCGTGGGCCGACCGTCAACGATTTCAACTATCTTGTTGGCAATCTGCCGGATCAGGGTGCGGTCGTGGGTTATGAGGCACAATGTACCCTGGTATTCGCCCAGGGCGTCGGCAAGTATCTCCCTGGAGGCGATGTCCAGGTGGTTGGTGGGCTCATCCATCAACAGCAGGTTGCTGGGTTGCAGCAGCAGCTTGGCCAGGGCGACCCGCGCTTTCTCGCCTCCTGACAGGACGGAAACGGGCTTCTGGACGTCATCCCCAGCAAAGAGGAAACCGCCAAGCAGGGTTCGCAGGCTCTGCTCGGACTCAGATGGGGCCCCCTTCATCAATTCGCCAAGGACGGTGTTGGTTGGTGTCAAGAGGTCGAGAACATGCTGAGCGTAGTAGGACGACGTTACGTTGTAGCCCAGCCTTCTCTCACCGCCATCGAAGGGGAGAACACCCGCCAGCATTTTGAGCATCGTCGTCTTGCCGGCGCCGTTAGGGCCGACGAGGGCAATGCGGTCGCCCCGGGAAATTGTCAGATTCAGGTCGCGATAAACGGTGTTCTGCCCGTATCGCTTGGTGACGTTGGTGAGGGAAATTACTTCGGAGCCGCTGCGAGGGGGAGCGGGCAGGGAGTAGTGGACCTTTCTGGTTGCGCGGGGCAGTTCGATAATCTCGACCTTTTCCATCTGCTTCAGGCGACTCTGCACCTGCCTGGCCTTGGTGGCCTTGTATCGGAACCGTTCCACGAACCGCATTTGCCGCTGCATTTCCCGTTCCTGGCGGCTGGCCGTGGCCTGCAGGATTTCCAGGTATCGCTCTCGGGCGACCAGGTAGTCGTCGTAGTTGCCCTTGTGCAGGGCGACCCCGTCAGTTTCGATGGCCAGGACCCGGTTGGCCACCGTATTGAGAAAGGCGCGGTCATGGGAGGTGATCAGTATGCCCCCGCGAAAGGCGGCCAGGTATTTTTCAAACCAAAGGTTGGCTTCCAGGTCCAGGTGGTTGGTGGGCTCATCCAGCAGCAGCAGGTCCGGATTGCGGAACAGGATTCTGGCCAGGCCGGCTCGCATGGCCCAGCCCCCGCTGAACTCTGAAATGGACCGCTGGAAGTCGGTCTGCTTGAATCCCAGGCCCAAAAGTATGGCCTTGGCCTGGTAATCCCGGTCCTCGCCTCCGGCAGCTTCAAGAGCAGCATCCAGTGCGCCGAGGCGCAGCAGCAGTTCTTCCTGGCGGTCGGGGTCGGTTTCCGTGGACAGTTCTTCGCGGGCGGCGGAAATATCCTCGGCAATGCTCCTGGCTTCAACCCCGGCGTCCAGTACTTCCTGCAGCAGGGACTTGCCACTAAAGGCGGCGGCTTCCTGCTTGAGGTATCCCACGGAAATGCCGCGCTGCCTGATGATATTGCCCGTGTCCGGGGCGGTTTCACCGGCCAGGATGTCCATGAGGGTTGTCTTGCCGGAACCGTTGGGGCCCACCAGGGCAATTCGTTCGCCGGCCCCGATGTTCAAAGTGAGGCCACTGAAGAGGGTCCGGTCCGAGTAGGACTTGGTAATGTCGTTTGCCACTAGCATTAATGATAATGATTTTCTGGAAGGGCGCTCCCGTCCCCCAATGAGAGACAGAATGTTTCGGATGGATTTGCCTACAAATCGAGAGCTTTAGCCAGTTTTTCCAAGGTTGAATCAATGTTATTGGCAGAACGGCGCGCCAGCATGAAGAGACGTGCCAATTCCTCATCTTGTTCGTCAGAAATGTCTCGGAAACTCAAGGAATCTACGATATCTCCCGATTCGCCAAATATGTCCAGACGGTAAGTGTTCCTCCCATATTCTTGTGTTTCCTCAATCACGACCGAAATAGCATCCAAGGAGGTAACAAATCGATTCTCCCGAGCAGATGGGCTCCATTTCAATTTACCTTCCGCTGTTCTCAGGAGCAATCCTGACAGGATTTGACCTATATCCGTCATCTCGTCCCTCCTAGGGAATCTCCAAAGCCCATATTGCTAGCCAATTCTTCCAGTTCGCTTTGGATATCGTTTAGACTCTGGTTCATCCGGGAACGGTCGCGCTCGGTAATACCTTGACCGCTTCGTCTTCGAACCAAGTTTTCTATTTCCCTGACAATGGTTCTTGCAGTCGCGAGGCTGGCTCGGGCATCAGACTGCGATTCCGGACTACGGGCTATGACATCTGAAAGCATGGCTCGCAAGTTTTGATAGTGCTCTCGGGAGGCCTCCCAACGGCTATTGTCGTGCAGGGTCTTGATACGTTCGATCAGACCAATGGCACGCTGTAAATCTACTGCCTGCAAGTGTCGAGCTATTTGGTCTCTAGTCTCGGTGGCTGCGGTCTTTGCTGCCTCTGAGGCGGATCTTGCTCCTTTGGCTTCCATTATCGCCCAACCCAACCCAACAAGGGAGACAACAATCCCAACCATTGAGGCCAAGTCGCCCCATGAGGTGGACAAGAACTCCAGCATATTAGGAG
>JAPPJA010000295.1 GCA_028874675.1 Chloroflexota bacterium | reverse complement strand
GCGCAGGGCCGTGCCTGCCAGCTTTTCGGACTTGACAATGGATGCATTGACGGGCTCGAGCAGCGCCGAGGAAATTGCGAGAGCGGGATTGGAATAGCCCACTAGGCGGATGCTGCCGCGTATGGCGGAGTCCAGGGCCCGGCCGGCATCGGTGGAAACGTGGTCCCGGGCGCGCAGGGCCCGCATTACGAGCGAAGTCCTGTATTCCGGAGTCAGGGCCTCAAACATGGCCGTGAATTCCAGCAACGCTCTGCTGGTACTCTCATCAAACAGCTTCCTGGTCATTGGAGAACCTCCGGGTTTGCATCGCCGGGCCGCCGGTATAACCGCCAGTTTCTGGCGTCCGGGAACCGGATTGCGGCTCCGGGATCATGATTATTTTAACACTGTGAACGGGTTTGCCCTGTCAAAAGTGGGCTTTCGTCCCTTCCACGCCGGGAACGGGACGGAAAGTGAAGAAAATTACATTTGTGAAATTGATAACTATTATATCACTAATAGAGGAAACTACATACCCTCAATTATAAATTTTATAATTCCTCGTCTCAAAAAGGAATCCCCTTGCAACCTCTGAAGCTGCGAAGGGGGTTCTGCGTACCTGCGGGTTGATGCCGGAAAAGCGCCGGGTACTTTGTTTCGCTAGGCGTTAGCCCCCCGGCCCCCACCGGGAACCGGGGGTTCGCCCTCCGGGGAAGGGGAAAAGGCCAATTCCCGGGGCGTGACCATACCGGGTTGACCATCATCCGGCCGGGTCGCTGTGCTGTGGTCGGCGGGAGTGGGAGGCCCGCTGGCCGGGAAGCCTCCCCATTGCTCGTCCTCCCCCTTCCAGAGTTGCCAGGCAGTAATGCCTCCCAGCACCGCGAAGCTGGCGTTGAAGCCGATCCAGACAAAGCCCACCACGGCGCCCGGCGTATCGGGGCTGCCGTACAGTTCTTCAAACCAGTTGGCAAAGAACCAGATGGTGAGGAACATGGCGGCGAACAGCAGGAAGTTCCTGCTCAAGTAGGCAAAGCTGACGTTGTCGTCCTGTTGTCGCCGGTCGAACTCCCGTTTCCTCTGGAAATGGAAGAGCAGCGTTACCAGAATTCCCAGGGCGGTGAACCAGTTCAGGTAGTCCCAAACCAGGTGGGGCTCGGGCATCAACTCGCCATACAGCTCTCCGCCGACGAAGTGAATCCCCAGCGCCAGGACGATGGCAGCCAACGTTACTGCAAAGACTCTTTTCAGGATGCCCATAGCCGCCTCTACACTCGACCGGTACTGGCGTTGCCTGTGACGGGGGCGGAATTGCGCCACATGCGGATGCCGGTCAGCCCCACCAGAATCGCCAGTATCGGGTCCAGGATGTACCAGATAACCATGGTGGCGGTGGACTGGTCGCCAATGGGACTGGAAGAAAGGAAGTCAAACCAGTTGCGGAAGAACCAGATGGCTACCACCAGGGACAGGAAGAACATCACGTTGGCTTCCAGGCGCTCCCGGTTCAGGGTATCTGCGCGAATCCGGTCCGCCGCCCGTTTCCGCTGCAGCTGCACGGACACAGTGATAGCGATGGATAACGCCATCAGCATGTCCAGGTAGTACCAGACGGCCAACTCGGCCTGCCCGATGTCACTGTAAATGGGACCGAGGATGAACTGCATTGATACTGCGATGCCGCAAAATATCAATAGCAGCCCGATAAGCATCCTGAGAACGTCCATCCCAACCACACTCCCCAGTTTCTCGAACGTTCCAATGCTAGCACTGCAGGCCTGAATCCTTCCCAGCGCTCGCGCTACGGATTACCCCCACTTTTTGAGGTTGGCGGCGGCGGCGCCATCCACGGCAGTTGCCCACCACTGGTGACGAGTCCAGCATGGGCCGCCCGATCAGGGACAGCTTGCGCGCCGCCACAAAATTGACACCCTTTCGGGCGGCCCAATATAATTTCGACAAGCTACAGGCGAAATCACGCCAGCATTTTTCTGCGGCAGCGGAGCATTGGACACCAGGCCCCGCCCGCTTTCTTATAAAAGTTATGACAATCCGAGAAAGACTGGAAGCCGACATCCTGGCAGCCATGCGCAGCCGCGACCAGCAGCGGCTGGATGCCCTGCGCTACCTGAAGAGCGCCATCAACCGCGTCGAAATAGACCGCCGGACCACCCTGGACGACGAGGGCGTAACCGAGGTCGTTGTGCGCCAGGTCAAGGACCGCCGCGACAGCATCCGCATGTTCGAGGAGGGCGGTCGCCAGGACCTGGTGGAGAAGGAAACAGCAGACCTGGTTATCATCGAAGAGTACATGCCTCCCCAAATGGGCGAGGAGGAGCTGATGGCCCTGATTACGGAAACCATCAGCCAGGTGGGGGCCGAGTCGATGCGCGACAAGGGCAGGGTAATGGGTCGCCTGATGCCCCAGCTCCAGGGAAAGGCTGATGGCCAGCAGGTGAATGCCATCGTGACCCGGATCCTCGAGTCCGGGGGTTAGGGACCCGCCGGTACCCCAACCCTCCACCAACCAATCCCGCTTACACCTTCCGGACTGATTCTGCTATGCGTTTTGGCATCCTGGTTTTTCCCGGCACCTGGAGCGACACCGACTGCTATCACCAGGTAAGGACTGTCCTGGGCCAGGAAGCAGACTACGTCTGGCACCGGCAGCAGTCCCTGGCCGGATACGACTGCCTGATTGTCCCCGGCGGATTCTCCTACGGCGACTATCTGCGCGCCGGGGCGTTGGCTCGCTTTGCGCCCGTTATGGAAGCGCTGGCCGGCTTTGCGGAGAGGGGCGGTCCGGTGGTCGGCATTTGCAACGGCTTCCAGGTGCTCTGCGAGGCGGGGCTGCTCCCGGGCGCATTGATGCGCAACGCCCACCTGGAGTATCGCTGCCAGTGGACCAACCTCCGGACGGAGCGCACCGACACCCCATTCACGTCCAGGTGCCGTCCCGCCCAAGCCCTGCGCATTCCCGTATCCCACGGCGAGGGCAACTATTACGCCGACGAAGCTACGCTGAACCGGCTGGAGGACAACGGGCAGGTCCTTTTCCGGTACTGCGACGCTGCGGGACAGGCGAACGAGGCTGCCAACCCCAACGGTTCCGCGCGCAACATCGCCGGCATCCTTAACGAGAAAGGCAACGTGTTGGGAATGATGCCGCACCCGGAACGCAGCTGCGAACCCCTGCTGGGCAGTGAAGACGGCAACCTTATCTTTCTTTCCCTGATTGACCGGCTGGCGTGAAGCAACCCATCTTGAGACCGCGGGTGGACAACCCTCATTACCGTCATGGAGGGGCGCACCGTCAAATACCCCTGGAAACCAGGCCCGACAGCGTTGCGCCCGTTGCCGAATAGGCATTAAACTTTCGTTTTCCAGTACGTGCCAGATCAGGGGCTGAATATGCTTCCAAAAGTGTTTATTGACGGACATACCGGCACAACGGGCCTACGCATCCACCAATGGATGGCAGGCCGCGACGATATCGAACTGCTGACCCTGCCGGAAGAACTGCGACGCAATCCTGAGGAGCGACGGGGACAGATAATGGAGGCGGACGTTGCCGTCTTATGTCTGCCCGATGACGCGGCCCAGGAGGTGGCCGGCTGGGTGGAAGAAGCTGACACGCGGTTGATCGATGCCAGCACCGCCCATCGCGTTGCCGAGGGTTGGGCCTACGGCCTGCCGGAACTGGAACCGGGGCAGCGGCAAGCCATCCACGACGCCAAACTCGTATCCAACCCGGGCTGCTATCCCACCGGGTTCAGCCTGCTGGTGCGCCCCCTGGTGGATGCCGGGCTGCTCGCTGCGGGAGCGCCCGTTTCCGTCAACGCCCTGTCCGGGTACTCAGGCGGCGGCAATTCCCTGATCGGCAAGTGGGAAGACCCGGAAAACGGGCTTGACAGCCTGCCCTACGAGGCGCCCTACTCCCTGTTCGCCAGGCACAAGCACATCCCCGAAATGATGAAGTATGCTCGGCTGGCCCTGGAACCCCAGTTCATACCGGCGGTGGGCCCCTTCCGGTGCGGAATGAGGGTCCAGGTACCCCTGCACGCTTCCATGCTGGAAGGGCACGCCACGGGGGATCAGGTCTGGGAAGTCCTCTACGAACGCTACCAGGGTGAGAGGTTTGTCGAGGTTGCCCACCTGCCCGAACCCGGCGCGGTGAACGAGCGCAGTTTCAATCCCGAAGCCTGCAACGACAGCAACCGGATTCAGCTGCACGTCGCACCCCATCCCTCGGGCCACATCCTGCTGGTTGCCCTGCTGGACAACCTGGGCAAAGGGGCCTGCGGCGCGGCCATCCAGAACCTGAACCTGATGCTGGACTTTGACGAAGGCGCCGGCCTCCCCGACCAGGCCTAGCGGCATGTCGAGGACGGGGCATTTTCGGCAAAGCCGTCCGGGTGGCTCCCGAACCTTGCTGCCCCTCCACCGGGAACCTTCCGCTGGCGAAGGCAGGCATCCAGGACTGTTTGGTCCTTCACTCCCCCACAGGACGGATCAGGACTTTCATGCCCGTTTCCAAAGAGATCCTTGACGAAATAGCCCTGAGCCAGGCCGAATATGACATGATCGTGGACCGCCTGGACCGGGAACCCAACCCCGTGGAACTGGGAATGTTTGGCGCCCTCTGGAGCGAACACTGCGGTTACAAGCATTCCCGACCCCTGCTGCGCTTTTTCCCAAGCCGTTCTCCCCGAGTTTTGTCCCAGTCCGGCGCTGAGAATGCCGGGGCCGTGGACATTGGCGACGGTCTGGCCGTGGTCTTCAAGGTCGAGTCCCACAACCACCCTTCGGCGGTGGAACCCCTGCAGGGGGCGGCCACCGGCGTGGGCGGGATAGTGCGCGACATTCTTGCCATGGGCGCCCGACCCATTGCCCTGCTGAACTCGCTCCGGTTCGGGCCTCCCGATTCCAGCCACAACCGCCACCTGTTCCAGGGCGTCGTGGGGGGCATTTCCTGGTACGGCAACTGCATCGGCGTTCCCGATGTGGCCGGCGAAATCTATTTTGACCAGTCCTACTCCCATAATCCCCTGGTCAACGCCATGTGCGTGGGGCTGGTCTCCAGCGACAGGCTGGCATCCGCCGCCGCCGGCCGGTCGGGCAGCGTGCTGCTCCTGGTGGGCGCGGACACCGGGCGGGACGGCATACACGGAGCCTCGGGCCTGGCCTCCCGCACCTTCGAGGAAGAGCAGGAACTGCGGCCCACCGTCCAGGTGGGCAACCCCTTCCTGGAAAAGGTCCTGATCGAGTCCTGCCTGGAAGCCCTGGAGACGGGGTTCGTCACGGGGATTCAGGACCTGGGCGCCGCCGGCCTCACCAGCGCGGCCATCGAATCGGCTTACCGGGGACGGCGGGGCATCATCCTTGACATCGCCCAGGTTCACCGGCGCGAGTCGGAGATGACCGGTTACGAAGTTATGCTTTCCGAGTCCCAGGAACGTATGCTGCTGGTCACGTCACCGGAGCACGTCGCCGACGTCCGGCAGGTCTTTGACAAATGGGACGTTCCCTGCCGGGAGATTGGCCACGTTATCCGGGACCCCCAGGCCCACATCCTGGATGGCGACCAGGGCATCGCCCAGCTCCCCATCAAGCATTTGACCGAAGCCCCCAGGTACCGACTGAAGGGCCAGCCCAGCCGCGACCAGCTGGAGCGGCAACGGCTAAACATCAAAGGCATCCCCCTGCCTGACCTGGGGGTTGGAGACATCCTCCTCCAGCTTCTTGCCTCGCCCAACATTGCCAGCAAGCGGTCCGTTTACCGGCAGTATGACCACCAGGTCCAGACCAATACGGTGGCAGGACCCGGGGGCGACGCCGCTGTCCTCAGAATCAAGGGCACACAGAAGGCCGTGGCGCTGACCATCGACTGCAACAGCCGGTACTGCTACCTGGACCCATACCGGGGTGGGCAGATCGTGGTGGCCGAAGCCTGCCGCAACCTGTCCTGTGTCGGGGCCGTACCGCTGGCCCTTACCGACTGCCTGAACTTCGGCAACCCGGAGCGTCCCGAAATCTATTACCAGTTGGAATGGTGTGTACGGGGCATGGCGCGGGCCTGCCGCGTGCTGGGCGTGCCCGTGGTCAGCGGCAACGTGAGCCTGTACAACGAGTCCCAGGGGCAGGCCATATACCCCACTCCCATAGTCGGCGGGCTGGGCCTGCTGGAAGACGTTTCCCAGCGCACCGGGTCTGCCTTTACCGAAGCGGGACTGACCGTATTTATGCTGGGTCAGTCCAACCTGCAGGCGAGAAGCTCCGACCTGGCGGGAAGCGAGCTTCAAAAGGAGATATACGGAATGGTTTCCGGCCGCCCTGCCATTGACCTGGCGTTGGAGCAGCAGGTGCAGGCCCTTTGCCGTCGCGCCATCCAGCAGGGCATAGTGGCCTCCGCCCATGACTGCGCCGAAGGTGGCCTGGCTGTGGCCCTGGCCGAGTCCTGCATTCCCAACGAAGTGGGGTTTCGGGCCGGGCGGGCCCTGTCCCGGCTACCCAGCCGGTGGGACTGCTCATTTTTCGGGGAACGCCAGTCGAGAATTGTAGTCTCCACCCGTCCGGAACACGTGCAGCAGCTGCAGACTCTGGCCCTCGAAGCAAAAGTGCCCCTGATGGAGCTGGGCAGCACCGGTGGATCCACGTTCCGCCTGGGCGGCAACGCCGATATCCCCCTGCCGGTAATCGCGGAAGCCTGGGAAGGGGGACTGGAGAGGGCGCTGGGCGGCGCGGACGGGACCGTTTAGTCGCCAGGTCATCCCAGGCAACACGACAGGGGAGCGGCGAAGTAGCCGCTCCCACTTTTTTGCTGACGCCGTCGGGTACGGCCTTGCCAGACTAGCGGGGCAGCACTTCC
>JAPPJA010000431.1 GCA_028874675.1 Chloroflexota bacterium | reverse complement strand
CCTCCAGGTTATGTCCTGGTGCGGCCAGCTGGACCCCGCCGACGTTGGCGAATACGTGGGTGTTGGAGGCTACGCCAGCCTGGCCGACGCCCTCTCCCACACCCCGCAGGAAGTCATTGACCAGGTGCTTGAGTCGGGCTTGCAGGGCAGGGGCGGCGCCTACTTCCCGCCGGCCCGCAAGTGGCAGGGCGCCCGCGCCTTTCCCGAACCCCGTTTCCTGGTAGTCAATGCCGAGGAGGGCGAACCGGGCCTTTTCAAAGACCGCCATATCATGGAGGGCCTTCCCCACCGCCTGATTGAAGGAGCGCTGATCGCTTCCTACGCGACCGGCGCGTCCCGCTGTTTCATCTACATCAACGCCGAGGCCCACCTGTCTGCCGAACGAGTAGAAGCTGCGCTCGAACAGGCTCGCAGCCGCAACCTGGTGGGCGAAAACATCCTGCAGTCGGGCTTTGAATGCGAGGTGGAAGTCAGGCGCGGAGCGGGTGGCTACGTATGCGGCGAAGAGACCACCCTGCTGAACACCATTGAAGGTCGCCGTCGTGAACCCCGGCTGCGGCCGCCGTTCCCAGTAGAATCGGGATTGTTCCGCCGCCCCACGGTTATAAACAACGTGGAAACCCTGGCCAACCTCCCTTACGTCCTGCAGCGGGGGCCAGGCCGCTACGGCCAGGTGGGACTGGAATCATCCCCCGGCACTAAGCTGATATGCCTCAGCGGCGCGGTCCGGAGGCCTGGCCTGGCCGAAGTTCCCATGGGCTCTTCCCTGCGGCAGGTAATCTACGACATCGGTGGCGGCCCCCCCGGGGGCAGGGACATTGGCGTGGTGGCCGTGGGCGGTCCCTCCAGCGGCGTTCTCCCGCCCTCTCAGCTGGACCTGGAACTGAAGCCGGGGATGCTCCACCCCTCCGGTGTGGTTATGGGCGCGGGCGGAATAATGGTGCTGGACTCGTCGGCCTCAGCTACTGAAGTCGCCCGCCGTCTGGCTGCTTACAACGCCGCCGAGTCCTGCGGCAAATGCACCCCCTGCCGAGAGGGAACCCCCCGGATCGTAGAAGCATTGGACCGGTTGGCCGCGGGAAAGGATTCGACCGCTAACGTTGAGCAGTTGCGCTACCTGGCAGACATAGTGGGAGCGGCATCGCTCTGCGGACTGGGCCAAATGGCCGGCGGCCCGGTCAACAGCCTGCTGGAGTTCTTCGGGGGAGAATTTGCCGGGGACTAAGATAGCGCTCTGTGCTCCGGCGCCTCCCCGCAGTCACAGGGTTCACGGTTGTGCGGCGCCAAATTCCGCCAGCCAGGCGAAGGATTCTGCAGGAAATCTGTGTTCGGGAGCGAGCAAGAAGTTCAGTGCTTCAAACGCCTGATAAGAGATACCGCAAGCTAACAAGAACCTGGTTGACTGATGGTCCGCTCGATGCTGGATGTTGTGGAGCTGAACAAGGCGACGCCACAACGTTTTCAGCCTGAGCTCCGGATGAATGGAGTCAGTTTCCTGGGCAATGAAAATCGTTATTTCGCTGGAATTTCCACTTGGCCTGCGCTTGCTCTCCTGAACCATCAGGGAGGAACCAGCGTCCACCGCCGCCGACCACAATAGCATCGCAATGTTGCAGCGGGCTATAACGGCGTCAATCCCCGATTCAACATGGCAGGCGGGACGCTGCTCCAGCAGAAGCGCGGCCGTTTCCAGCCGGGCTTGGCAAAGCCTGCTATACGTTAACTGGATGCTTGCCTCAGTTCCCATACTTTCTTGTAATTCGCACTATGTCCACGGCTACTCCCACATCCAGTTCCCATTCCAATGGGTCGGGAAGAATCCCTTCTTGTGCATCTTCAAGGAGTTCTTCCATCAATCCATGAGCCGACTCCAGGATAAACAATTGCTTGCTTCGCTCGCTCGTCGACTCCGGTTGTCTCTTTCTGGAGACCTTCTCCCGCAGCTCACGAGTGCCCTCATAAAGTACTGACACGGCGCCTGCCGGGTCGGTCAGGTAAAGCTCGTTGGCTTCCTCAATGAATGCAGGCATGGGTTCAGTGGTCATGTCCGGCTCCTGCCGTTTCGTCTAAATCGAGGTTAAGCAAGGGCAAAGAGGTTGTCAAACTCGGGTCGCGAGGCTCGGGTCTCACCGGTTCGTGTATACTGCCAGCAATCTCGACCTCCCTGCCTGGTAACTTTTCGGGCATACAGCGCAGAGATTGCCTAAAAGGCCATTATTGGAGCCAATGGCATTGAACGAATGGCAGCATAAACCCGGCGAAGTGCGCATCGTCGGCATGATTGGCGTCACCCGCGAGGCGGCGGCCACCTCCGGCGCAACCCTCAGCGTCTTTGGCGGCGGCATCAACCCCGGCGCCGAGGTCCCTGCCGGAGTGGATGGCGACTACATTCTGGAGTTCGCCCGCGTCCACGAGGATGCGGGATTTGATATGGTGCTGACGGGTTACTCCTCCAGCACCCCCGACGGCTTCGAGGTAGCCGGTTATGCCGCGGCGCGCACCAGCCGCCTGGGCTACCTCATCGCCCACCGTCCGGGGTTTATGGCCCCCACCCTGGCGGCCCGCAAGGCGGCGACCCTCGACCAGCTAACCGGCGGCCGCATCGCCCTCCACATCATCTCCGGCGGCAGCGACATTGAACAGGAGCGGGACGGCGACTTTCTGGACCACGACGCCCGTTACCGCCGTACCAGCGAGTACATGGAGATTCTCCGCAAGACCTGGACTGCCCCCGAACCCTTCGATTACGAGGGCGAGTTCTACCGGTTGAAGGGGGCCAGCAGCCAGGTCCGTTGCCTCCAGCGGCCTCACCTGCCCCTGTTCTTCGGCGGAGCCTCCGACATTGCCCTGGACGTCGGCAGCCAGCGCGCCGACGTGTTCGCCCTGTGGGGGGAGCCACGGTCGGCAACTGAGGAACGGGTGGCCGACATCCGCCGTCGCGCCCGTCAGTGCGGCAGGGATATCCAGTTCAGCCTGTCAGTACGGCCTGTCCTGGGCAACACTGAGAATGAGGCGTGGGAAAGGGCCGGGGACATTCTGCAAAGGGTGCAGGAGGCGACCAGGGGAAGCATCGTGCCGGGTCAGCCCGCCCGCCTGCAATCGGAAGGGTCCAGGCGGCTGCTGAAGTTCGCTGCCCAGGGCGACATTCACGATGACCGGCTGTGGATGCCGGTGGCTGCGGCCAGCGGCGCGGCCGGCAGTACCACCTGTCTGGTGGGCACCCCAGAGCAGGTGGCCCAGTCGCTGCTGGCCTACTACGACCTGGGCTGCACCACCTTCATCATCCGGGGATTCGACCCGCTGAACGATGCCCGTGAATACGGCCGGGAACTCATCCCCCGCCTGCGGGAAATGGTCGCCGGCCGCACTTCAAACGTCGCCTGATGGGCTGTGCGGGACCTGACCGTTAGGCGGTTGGTCCCGTGCCTTCGTTAGCTATTCGTCGTCCAGGGCCACCACGATGTAGTAACGGGGTTCTTCGCTGATGACGCGGGTAATGTGACCCTGCCCCGTCATGTCTTCCGCCAGCAGCACGTCGCCCGGGCCCACCTCCCGCTTTGTCCCGTCGCCCACCTCTACCTCTGCCCGGCCGGCCAGGGTGATGGTGTACTGGCGGCGCGGGGCGCAGTGCCACTCCAGCAGGTATCCAGGCTGGGCGATCCGTATGGTCACTCCGCTGGCCCCCTGCATCGGCGTACCCTCGCCGTAGGCGCCTTCGGTATCCACGAAGGACTCGAAGGGAGGGTTCAGGTCTTCCAGGTGAGACTGACCGTCGGGGCCGGTGTAGCATCGTACAAAGTTAGGCATGGTTGCTCCTTACTGGTTTGTTGGCTTGGTTCCGGTGCCCCTATTCTCTATAGGCCGGGGGATGGCGTCAAGGCAACGCTCCGCTCAGGGTAATCGCGTCTAAAGTGGAGGCTGATACTCTAAACAGTGGTCATGTCGCCCTTAGCCAGGCCCAAGGACTCAGACTGACAGTCAGTTAAGGCGCGTTTGCCCTGAACACTCCGCCCAGGACCTGCCGCCAAAGGGTAATCAGTTTTCCTGCCAGCATGGCTTGCCCAGATACAAAATGGGTGAAAATGACCGGATTTGGCCGGTGAAACAAGGTTTTTCTGACGGAGGGCTGTCACAGACGCCCGATAATGCCACAATCCCGGGCCTTGCTGCGCGATATGTTCCCCGCGTATGGGCAGGTGCTACAATTAGGAGAATCCGATGCAACAGTAAGCCGAAGCACGTTTGCCTGCCATTCGGGGTGCTGCAGCCATGACCATCTCCCTTACCATCAACGACCGCTCCGTGCGGGTGCCCGACGGCTCTTCCGTTCTTGACGCCGTCAACGCCTCCCGGACCTACCTGTCCCAACTTTGCAAGGACCCCGACATGAAGGCCATCGGCGCCTGCCGCACCTGCCTGGTCCAGATTGAGGGCATGCGCGGCTTTCCGGCTTCCTGCTCGGTGCCCGCCAGCGACGGCATGGTGGTACGCACCGACACTCCTGAAGTGGAACGAATCCGGTCCGGGGTCCTGGAACTGACCCTGGCCATGCTGCCATCGGAAAGCCCTGCACAGCCGGCGGTAATCTCGGAAATTCGCGGTGAAGGCCAGTACGGCCAGTTGACTCGCGCTGCCCAAAACTACGGCATTGATGGTTCCCGCTGGCTGGCCAGGCAACGGGAAGAGACGGACGACAGCAACCCCGTCTTCAACATTGGCATGGAGTCCTGCATCCTCTGCGCCCGCTGTGTCAACGCCTGCCAGGAGGAGCACCAGTTCATCGGCGCCATAGATTTCCTGGGGGCCGGAGAGGGCGGCCGCATCGGGACCTTTATGGACAAGCCCCTGGCCGAGTCCATCTGCACCACCTGCGGCCAGTGCCTGTCCGTCTGCCCCACCGGCGCCATCCACCCCAAGGCGACCAATTCCGGTTCCATTTCTCCGCAACCCTTAGACACTGAATCAGCTGTCCCTCAGGACGCTGTCTCCCCTCTCCCCATGGGAGAGGGGCCGGGGGTGAGGGTCGAAAAGAGCGTCTCCACCACCTGCCCTTACTGCGGGGTAGGTTGCGGCATCAAGATGCAAATCAGTGACGGCGACGAAATCGTGGCGGTGGAGGACGACCCTGACAACCTTTCCAGCGCCGGTATGCTGTGCGTGAAGGGACGCTTCGGCGCCTCCTTCGTCCACCATCCCGACCGCCTGACCACGCCCCTCATTCGGGAGAACGGGGAATTGCGCGAGGCCACCTGGGACGAAGCCCTGGACCTGGTTGCCGAGAAGCTGGTGCACTACCGGGATGACAACTTTGGTACCCTTTGTTCCGCCAAGGCCACCAACGAGGACGGCTACATCCAGCAGAAGTTCGCCCGCCTGCTGATGCAGACTAACAACATAGACCACTGCACCCGCCTGTGCCACTCGCCCTCCGTGGAGGCCATGCTGGCCACCCTGGGCAGCGGCGCCACCAGCAACTCCTACACCGACTACGAAGATGCAGGGTGCCTGGTGGTCATCGGCTGCGACCCCACCTCCAACCATCCCGTGGCCGCCTCCCGCATGCGCCGGGCCGTGGTGGAGCGGGGCGCAAAGCTCATTGTAATCAACCCCCGCCGCATAGATATGTGCGACTATGCCGACCTGTGGCTTCGCCCCTATCCGGGCACCGATGTGGCCCTGATGAACGGCCTGGCCAGGATAGTCCTGGACGAGGGGCTGGTGGACGAGGCCTTCGTAACCCACCGCACCGAGGGATTCGAGGACTGGAAGCGCATAGTGGAAAACTATCCCCCCGAACGGGTGGAAGAAATTACCGGCGTTTCCGCCGATGACCTGCGGCTGGCCGCGCGTATGTACGCCCGCCCGCCGCTTCCGGACAGGGTCCCCTTCTCCTCAGGCCAGACATCCATTGCTCCAGTTTCCCAGGGAGAGGGACCGGGGGCGAGGGCCTACGCGGGATCCTGCCTCATCTGGGGCATGGGCATAACCCAGCACACCAATGGCACCCCCAACGCCCATGGCCTGCTGAACCTGGCCCTGGTCACTGGGCAGCTTGGTCGGCCCGGCAGCGGGGTCTCGCCCCTGCGGGGGCAGAACAACGTCCAGGGCTGCGGCGATGCCGGCTGCATTCCCGACAACATGCCGGGGTACCAGGGTTACGTCCGGGAAGTGATGGAGAAGTTTGAGGATGCCTGGGGCGGCGTGCCGCTGCCCGGTATTCGCGGCCTGGTCATCACCCAGATCGTCCAGTCCATCGCCGAGGACTTTGGCGTCAAGGCCATGTACATCACTGGCGAGAATCCCCTGCTCAGTGAACCGGACCTCAACGAGGCCGCCGAACTTTTCGAGAAGCTGGAGTTCCTGGTGGTGCAGGACATCTTCCTGCATGAGACGGCCCAGATCGCCGACGTGGTGCTGCCGGCTACCAGCTTTGCCGAGAAGGACGGGACTTTTACCAACAGCGAACGCCGGGTGCAGCGCATCCGCAAGGCGGTGGAGCCTCGGGGCCAGAGTCGCGCCGACTGGGAAATCATCTGCGACCTGGGTCGGCGCATCTGCCGCAAGCTGGGCCTGCCCCTGGAAGACCAGTTCACCTACGGCCACGCGTCAGAGATTTTCGACGAAATGGCCCGCCTTACGCCCATTCTATCGGGTATCAGCTACGACCGCCTGGAAAAGGAAGGCGGCATCCAGTGGCCCTGTCCTGATCCGGACCACCCCGGTACCCCCTACCTGTACGCCGACTCCTTCCCCCGTGGCCCACGGGCCCGCTTTATCGGCTACGAGCAGGGCCCCTTGTCCGACGAGCGCCCCAGCCGGCGTTATCCTCTCATCCTCAACACCGGCCGCGTCCTCTACCAC
>JAPPJA010000226.1:4336-6893 GCA_028874675.1 Chloroflexota bacterium | reverse complement strand
GCACAGGGCCAGGGCCTTCGACAGGAAGATGAAGACCGTCCACTTGAGCGTTTGGATCAGCTGACGCATGGCTCTCCCAATACTCATCGCAGCACTCCGATACGGGTTTCTATTCGTCCCGGTCCCGGATGCCCGCGCCATTGGCTTTCGACACAGATCCCGCCCAAGTTGCCGCTCCAAGCATAAGGCCACCAAAGAAGGCGCCGAACTGCCATCGCTTCGGTCTCTGGCAACAGCGGGGCCATGCCGATGAACCAAGCCCCTCGGGTTATTCCTCCCAGCATTGGTCGTCTGGAGGCGCCTACCTGCCTGGGTATTGGGAACGCTATACGACGAAGCACCCTAACGCAAGGTCTAGGTGAAGAATAAATTTGCCAGTATTTGCCAGATTGCCACAATCATTGATGCGCTCGTATGTAAGGCGCAGTGGGGCAGGGCAACGCCTGCATTTGTGAGCGAGTGTGACCGTCAACGTCATATGCCCACCCCACTTCGGATTTAGGTCACCGTCGCTTTCTCCTCATGTATAGGTAAGACAGCAGTCCGACCAACAGTCCTCCGAGTATCAGCATGGTGACCAGCACGATTTGCTGGGACCCGTTGGGACCTCCGATATTCCCTGTTTCAACGATTCTACCCGGAACCGCAGTGGGCGCCGACATGGCGGTTGGCGTTGGCTGAGGCGGTAGAGTAGGCCCCGTAGTTGGGAAAAGGGTAGACGCCGGTATTGGCTCCATTGTTGGTATCAATACCAGTATCGGCTGCCGAGGCGTCCTTGTCGCAGGTCCGGCAGCAGTAACCGTAGCGGTTGGAAAGCCGGTTGCTGTCGGCGTGTCGCTGGGCGTGGATTCAATCGCTGCCGCCGGCCCTAGCGTAGCCGTGGGTGTAGGTGTAGGTGTGGCCGTGGCCGTGGGCGCAGGCGTAGGCTTAGGTTGAACCGCTGCCGCCGGCCCTAGCGTAGCCGTGGGTGCAGGTGTAGGTGTGGCCGTGGCCGTGGCCGTGGCCGTGGGCGCAGGCGTAGGTGTGGCCGTGGCCGTGGCCGTGGGCGCAGGCGTAGGTGTGGCCGTGGCCGTGGCCGTGGCCGTGGGCGCAGGCGTAGGTTGAACCGCTGCCGCCGGCCCTAGCGTAGCCGTGGGTGTAGGTGCAGGTGTAGGTGCAGGTGTAGGTGTAGGTGTAGGTGTAGGTGTAGGCGTGATTATGACAGCACCCAACAGCAAAGGGGCATCGTCGTCGGCCACAGCCACTGTCGCGGATGTGTTCGTGCCGAGGGTGTAGCCGCCCCCGGTCAGCAGCGTCACCGTCACGGAGCCATTCGGTTCATCCGTGCTGTCGCCCAACGTCGGAATCGTGAACGTCTGACTGCTCCCGCTGAAACTCCGCGTCTTGCCGCTGCCCAGTTCACTAGGTGCCAAGAAATTGCCGCTCTGGGACACCGTGTATCGCACGGTGATGCTGCCGGACGGCACGGGGTTGGCCGTGATCGTAAACGAGGCGTTGCCGCCCTCAGTCACTCCACCACCGCCGGCTATCTGCAGGACAGGACTGTCGTTGGCGTCGATCGTCAGCGTATGCACGGGGTTCGTCGCGCCCACGCTGTACCTCGTGCCCCCTGTCAGCGTCAGGATGATGGTCTCACCGTCCCCCTGTCAGCGTCAGGATGATGGTCTCACCGTCCTCCTGCACACTGTCGTCCGTGATGGACACGGAAATGGTCGCGCTGGTTTCTCCGCCTTCGACATCGACGCTGCCACCCAGCGCCGTGTAGTCCGTGCCGGAGGTCGCGCTTCCGCTCACCGAGTAGTTCACCGTAATATCCGACGCCGACGCGGGGCTCAGGTTCAGCATGATAGTGTGCGTGCCCGCGCTCTCCGCCGCCGTGGATGACGCCGAAGCGAAGTTCACCACCGACCCATCGTCGTCGGCCAGCGTGATTTCGCTTGGGTTGATGGTTACGCCGCTCAGCGTGCCGGACACCGTGATGGTCTCGTCATTCTCTTCGACAGTGGTGTCCGTAGGCGTGAGGGTGAACGTTGCGCTACCGTCCCGTTCTCCCGTGTTGATGGTTATGTCGAAGGAGGTTGGCGTTGCGGTGAAGCCGACCACGTTCTGGCCTCCGGAGCCGGCCACCGTAACTGCCACCGTCTTTTGCACACCGAATAGCGAAGCGCCATCCACCGTGGCCGTCACCGTTATAGTCTGCGGCCCATCACCTTCTGATACGCGGCTGCTACTCACAGCTAGGTCCACCGTCGTTGGAGTGGCGTCGTCGTCATTCACCGTGACCGTAACATCCTGGACTTCAAGGTTGTTGTAGTCGGCGTCCGTGGAGGATGTGGTGTGGGTGATAGTGGATGAACGAGTGTCCCCTGGGTTGTCTATGGAGTCGTTGACGCCGGAGACGGTGATGGTCTGGGCCGTTTCCCAGGTGGACGTGGTGAAGGTCAATGTCTGGGTGGCGCCGGGCGCCCCCCCCCCCGCGGTTTAAAAAAACCCCCCCCGGGGGGGGGGGGGGGTTGGGGAGGGTTTGGGGAGGGCGGGGGGGGGGGGGGCCGCCAAA
>JAPPJA010000226.1:0-4326 GCA_028874675.1 Chloroflexota bacterium | reverse complement strand
GTTACGGTTACGGTTACGGCATCCGTGGGCGGGCTGTCCAGCACTACTTCGTAAGTATCGGTCCCACCGTTCTCCGCCACGCTGGTGGAGCCGGCGGT
This sequence comes from Chloroflexota bacterium, assembly GCA_028874675.1. GTDB lineage: Bacteria > Chloroflexota > Dehalococcoidia > Lucifugimonadales > UBA3495 > Bin22. The sequence continues at coordinate 4,228 of JAPPJA010000226.1, read as the reverse complement.
CTCGGTGATGCTCACGGCCGGCGGCGGAATGTCGTTGTCCTTTATCGTGTACCAACCGTTTCCAGCGCGTTTGCCGGTAATGCTGCCAGTGATGCCTGTTTGGGTCAGAGTCCCCAATGATACCCTTATCCTCTCGTCCTCGGTATCGGAGTCCTCGTTGCCAAACAGGGATATGACTATTTGCGTGCCGCCTTCCGCGGGCTGGTAGCGAAGGACTCGCGATTCCCTGGTTGGGCCGGTGAAGGTCAAAGTCTGACCACTTAGCGACACCCCCTGAGCATCATGATATTCCACGTCGCCAACAGTAAACTTTGAATCATCTAGTTTCAGGCGAAAGTCAGTGTTCAACCGACCGCCCTCGAACTGCAGCGGGACCGTCAACGTCTCGCCGTCTTCCAGCGTACGGTCCAAGGCCATAATGATTGCGGCGTTATCGGAAGTGCTGCCCTCAAGGGCCTCGTTGTTAGTATACGTCACCAGCGTCACGGTGACGGAACTACCCTGGGCGTTGGTCTCACTCACCGGCTGCAAGGGCAGCAGCAGTCCCGCCAAGAGCGCCAATGCCCAAAGCCACCTCGAATTGATGCGCCGCCCGGTGAATATCGTCCCCGCCCCTGCCGACAGGGGCAGATAATGATCGAAAACTGGTTTCCCATTAGCATAGGAAGGTTCCGCAATATCCGTCGTCCTGTCTGTGTCAAGACCGGACACAGGAAGTTTCCCATGCGCCCTCCCCCAGAAATCCATTATTTTCAGCAAGCTATTGAACCGCATTCACCCTCCTTCTCCCACCCACAACTGACAACCTAAACTAATAGGTTTGCGGTGCCACCTTCGCGGCTACGCCTGTCAAAACGCCGAGGATCCGGCTTTGTCCGCTAAGGGCAACTGGAACAGTTTAGGCTGGTACCTCCGAGTGTGGCTATGCGAAAGCTGCGACCAGCCCAGCCCTTGCCAAACTCAACCGGATGTCACTCTCCGCTTCGCGCCCCTGCTCCGCCGAATCCTAGCTTCATGTCATTATGTCAATGCAACATTATAGCAGTTTTGCGCCAAACAGCGGGGAAGGCGAGTTCCAAAAGGCTCTTGGCCCGACCCGACCCTGGACTCCCCGAAACAACTGTCTCCTGCAGTTCCGGTGTGAACGATGATCATGTTCCCTGCGACCGGGCTAAGTACCTATCCCAATAGCTGGTGAAGGCTTGTAGTCCCGCAGAGGGAAGCAAGGTTGGGATTAGGGCCAGAATGAGGTAATGACCAAACCGAAAGTTCCCAAGCAGCCCCGTCCATAGCGGGCTGGCCCGACCGCCAGGACCAAGGCCAACCACTGGCGATTTCCAGTTTTACGACGAGTTGTCGTAAGTGCTGGAGCCGCTGCTCCCCGAGTATGTGAATACCCATGGGTTTGGCGGAGGCCGGTCCAGAGTTCCCGACGTGTTCGTAGTAGTCGGCATTATAGTTGGAATAGTTCTCGCGCAAACAGCCCAATTGCTATGGCACACATACCTACAACGCCCAAGATTATCGCCCACGCCTTTACCTTCTGAAATCCCTGAGTCTGTTGCTGCCAGTGAGCAAATGGAGTAGAGTGAACAAGCCACACATAGCCGCCCAATAACGCTGACACCACTGTTAGAATCACGCCTAGCGTAATCAGCACCAAAGGTTCCATAGCTTCTCCCTTATAATCCTCGCCCGGACAGTCGCCAAACTATCGGCGGAGGGGATGCTTTTGGGACCGCAGCTAACTGTAATCCAGCTCCTTAACCAGATCGCGAAAGTCGATAATCAAACGCCTTACTTCGCGGGGATTCTTGTCGCAAAGCTCTTTGAGTTCAACTTCGGCAGCAGTTGCGTCTCTGCGAGACCCCAGAACCGCGAACCATACCAGCTTGGGATTTTTCCCCGCTGTTGACCGAGTGGTGCCGGCCCGGTGTTCCATGAGCCTCTCCCGCAATTCCCGGGTTTGACCGGCGTAGAACTTGCCGTTATTCAACTGCAAGATATAGACGAAGAATTCCCTGGCACGGGAATCTTCAACTTCCCACGCTGGGGAGTATTCCTCTCTGTAAGGTCTGGCTGGCCTGCAACCCAAACAGGTCTCGTATTGGGCCTGCTTTCCGCGGCCACACTTCGGGCAATCGTCTATCTCGCCTATCCGGAATCCTTCATAGTGCTCACGGCAGTAGAAATGACCCTTCGGTATCTTCCTATCGCAATTCCAGAACTCACATTGCTGTTGTGTCAATTCCCTTACTCCCTGCTGGACTAATTCTCTCAACGCGAATCTGACAAGCGCCTTCTTCATTTTACCTTCCTTGCAGTGCCAGCAACTCCCCCTGTGGACTCAACCGCCCGCCCTACCGCCGGTAACCGTAGAAGGGCAAATGGGGCCTCTTGTCGGGCAGCAGGTCTTCCACGCTCAATCCCTGAATTACCGGGTAGCTGCCACTATCATCTGGAATACGATTTTATCCCTCTGATAATCCACCGTCCGCATATTGCGGCTGAAGCAGACCATCACCTCGGCGGCTGCCTTGAAGCGTCCCACCGTGGCTTTCAGCCCCTTTTCCGAGTCGGCGGTTACGTTGCTGCCCTTCACCAGGACTATGGCGTATTCAGGCTTGAGCCTGTGGACCATTCGGAAGGGAAAGAACTTCAACACCCGTCAACCCCGCCGTCCGCTCCTCGCTCCTCGCTGCCCCGGCTCGTGGAACACCCCCTTCCGCCCCAATGGCCCTGCATACCCACTCCCAAAATTCTACCTTGTCTCGGTCTGCCAGGGTCAGGACCTCGGCAACGTTGACCGGGACGCCGCGAACCAGCACGTCATCGGTGGTAAGTTTCTCAAAGTTGCGGAGTATCCTTTCCCGCATTAGGCTCACGGCAAAGGTGGGTAGGCACAGATATGTCCTCCTTTGCCCCAGGTTCTCGGCGGCGTGGATCGCAGTGCCGCAACCGCAGAATGGATCAAGCACCAGGCCGTCTGGAGCACGGGGTAGTCAACCTTCTCTCTCGAGCGGGTGCCGAAATCCGCGGTGAACTCCGGCACAACCTCTGTTGTGTCAAAAATGTTGTAGCCCAGCGCCTGGAGGAAGGGCAGAATCAGGACGTTCTTGGTAGCCTCTTCGGTCTCCAGGTGGTCGAGACGCTGGGAAAGTCGGGTGAATAGGGTTCGCATCTCGTCTATGAAGTCAGCCATGCGCCTACACCTCCGTCCTACTAGTGTCTGTCCTGGCCCGGATGACTTTCCGAGCCTGGGAGGTAAACTCGTTCTATCCGCAGTTCTCCCTCGTAGTCCGTTGCGTCCTGCCTCACAAGCTGCAGGTGAATTAGGCTTGAAAGGAGCCTTGTGCTTTCTCCGTCGATGGCGACCAGGCCTGAGCAATCGGCCGTCTTTGACCTGGCCCACCGCTCACCCAGCCGGAGAGCCCCGAACGCATTTGAGGCCCGATATTCGTTGACTAGGACCATATCGAACCCACCGCCCGCTGCCACATAGTCCTGGAGGGGGTTAGCGGAATTGCCGGTGGGGTTGTGGAAGGTGTAAACCGTGGTCCCCACCTCCTGGAAGCTGCCCGGGTCATGCAGCCGGTCGAGCAACTCTGCCCGTAGCCCTTCTGCCGCTTCTTCCTGGCAGGTGGGCTCGGCGGCGGAGCAACTCAGGCCCAAGGCCATCAGCGCCGCCAAGACCAACGCCACGGCCCTGGCATTGACCTCACTCGCGATCAACGACCTACTCTCCCCAATAGCTCTCACTCGCATATACGACCCTCGTGGCCGCAAAAGTAAACACACAGGGGATGAAGCCCAGGACCAGCGCAAAGGACCCGAGCATTGCAGGGCGGGTCCAGGTAAATCACATCAACGGAGTCTGTGGGTAGGGCCAATTCGTCATTCAAGATGTTCGGACAATCGCACCCGTACAGTATTCGGTTCACAATGAAGGCTCCAAGCATTAAACTGGGGCCACCATATCATAGGTATCACGCACAAGGAATCGGAACCTGATTACGCATTACGGCTGCTGATGGTCGAGGTCTTTTCCTTGCCGGCCGACGGAGCTAGATGAATCTTAAATTGCGGAGATTACCCAAACTCGTGGTTCGCCTTCTCTGGCCCATAGCCGTTATCGCTGTTATCGCCGTATTCGCAGTCTACTGGTCCACGATCTGTGGCATACCCCGTCATGGCGATGGTTTCTGTCCAATACCAGGGTGCCTTAACC
>JAPPJA010000227.1 GCA_028874675.1 Chloroflexota bacterium | reverse complement strand
ATACGCTCTTCCCCGGTCGGCCCCCGCTTCCGGGTGACCCACCAGATGCCGAGTAGGACGAGGACGAGTGCGGCGGCTACGACTAAAACCATGCGAGTTCTCCGAGCTAACCAGCCTCAGGGGCCGTCGGAAATATCACCCGTACTTGGGCTCCTTTTGGACTGCCAATGGGCTATGTCGGTCTCCCTCAGTTCGGCCAGGTAGCCCAAGACCCCGTCCAGCGTCGCCGAATGTTCCTCACTTTCCAGCACGGTGATTTCGGCCTTAGCCAGCACCGCTTCTTCGAACTGGTACCGGAGGGGCAGCTCCCCTTCGTAGTACCGAGCCTCTACCTCTTGGCCTAAGCGCTGATGGAGCTTCTCGGTCGCCATTGAGCGAGTCACCAATGCGGGGTATATGTTCTCGAAGTAGTGGTCTTCCCCTACCGACTCAATCCATCCCTGATTGTACTCGCCCCACTGGCCGCGCTTGTAGGCGTCGCGCGCCCACTCTATATTCGCCTCCACTTCCTCCGCGGTCGGTTCGTAGCCGAGCTCCACGGCCTTCTGGTACAGGATGTGGTCGTGTATCAGGCCCGCCAGGGCGACGTTATCATCACCATACTTGAGGCCCAAGTTGCGAAGGTCTTCCTGATAGTCGATCGGGTGCCCTATTTCCGCGTGTAGGCGCCGTTGTAGAGCTCCTTCTGCCATCAGCTTCGAGTGTTGAAGATGCATCACTGCTTCCTGCAATTCCCCTACGCTGATCGAAACCTTTCCAGCGACGGCAACCACGTCCCCGCTGGATGCGAACGTGGTCACCGGCCCATTCCGCTCCTCGTATGACCAAAAGGCGCCGACGCCAACAGCCACGCCGGCAACGGCCAGGGTAACGACCACGAACAACAGAATCTCCCGTAGAACCAACAGGGCAAGGCCTGCTCCCATGACCCAAGCTGCCAGCCTGATTCGCTTGCCAATGTTCATGCGGAGGACGGAGTCCATCGGCCCTAAGAACCTTAGGGCCTGTCGGGTCAGCATGAGAAACCCCACCAAGAACAGCGCGTAACCTGTAACACCGATTGCGCTGGGCAGGAACAATGTAATCAGTTGGTCAAATTCAAAGGTCATTAGCATAGGTGGCGGGTCCAGGCAACCCTATCCCCTGACCTTGAGACCACCTCGGGAGAGGCGGTCGCCGACCGGTACGGCGCCGCAATGGCGACCGCGAGCGCGGAAGGCGTCGGATTGCTTAGTCTGGCTTGCTCCTACTCGCTCATATCCCAAATGGGGTCGTTGGCCGTTGAGTTCACCGGGTCAAAGGATGAAAAGCAGTCCTCTTATCGGTCGTACCCCTGTGCTGATGTGGCAACGAGGACATGAGTGGCTGACCAGAGCCGCCAGTACTAGAGCAAATTCCAGCTTGCGGAACACTTCATAGTGCGTGGGGAACCGGTTGGCGGCTATGCGTGGACCTTCGGGCAAGGTACTGTTGGGAGTGCCATCCCGGACTTGTACCTTTTCCCATTCGGGCATGTCCAAGTCGTCGAGTATTTCCATTCTGCATCGAACCTCCCTCAACATTGAAAGAGGCAACACTACTTCGGTTTCCAGGTGCTCGAGACAACCGGAAAAGCGGTTAGACTTGGTTCGCACCTCGTCTATGAAGTCTACCATGTGCCCACACCTACGTCATCTCCCCAATGCTTTAGTCCAAACGTCGCTTCACATCTGGCAGGTAAAGCGGCTCAATTCGCAATTGACCCTCGTAGCCGGCTGCTTCCTGCGTGGCCTATTGAACCCTACTGGACCCCATGGTGGACGAACTGGGCAGCGTGCCCGCCTCCAACGTTTTGGGGGTGAACTGCCGAACCCTGGCGCTCTGCTGTAACCTACTGCGGGTCTCCCGGCCAATACAGCTGGCGCCGGCGGACTTCCGGATGCGGGTGTGCTGTGGTCGCGGACAGACGGAGAGCGTGGGAGAGGGGAAAGACCAGGGACACGCGACGACAAAAAACCGACGTGGTTGGTTCCGGGGATGGTTTCATCAGTTGGCGGCTTGTTTAATGAGTGCGCTATAATGGGCTAGACAGACTAGACGGAGGCTCCAATGACCACCTGGCAACTGCAAGACGCCAAGAACCGATTCAGCGCAGTGGTGGACGCCGCTCTGACCGGTGAACCTCAGGAGGTCACCCGCCGGGGCAAGCCGGTCGTGGTGGTGGTCGCCTTTGAAGATTATCAGCGGTTATGCGAAAACGCTGCTGAGGAAGCCCCCTCCTTCGTGGACCACCTGTTGGCTATTCCCAGGGGCAGCGACGACGACGGCTTCGAGCTGCCTGCCCGCACCCGGGACTACACGCCCAAAGCCGTAGATTTCTGAATGTACCTCCTGGATACAGTGGTCGTTTCGGCATTGCGACGACCGGAGCGACACGTACCGGTAATTCGGTGGTTGCAGGTCCAGCCACCTGAAGACCTGTACATCAGTGTGATCACGGTGGGCGAAATAATGTATGGCGCAGCCCGGCAGCGCAGGAAGCAGCCGGCCTTTGCCGAGTTGCTGGATCGTTGGCTGGAGTCAGTGTCGGCCTCGTTCCAATACCGTGTACTTCCGTTCGATGAGGCGGCAGCAAGGCGCTGGGGTCTACTGCACGCGGAACTGGGCTACACCAATTCGGACCTTCAGATTGCCGCCATCGCGCTACACCGCGACTTGGCGGTGGTCACCCGCAACGTCCGCGACTTCGTGCCCACCGGAGTTGCGGTGCTGAACCCCTTCGAGGAACCGGATGGCTGATTGCTCGGATTTGCTCCGCTCAGAGGATTGCGAATCGGTTACAGATTCGCCCGGTAAGCATGAATAAACAGGAAGACTTCCAGAACCGGGCATTGGCTCTTCTGCTTGCCGAACGTGGTATCTCCACCGACTTTGAGCAGCGGGCGGGCCGGCGGCGTATGGATATCGTCGCCGAGGTGGAGGGCTTGCGCGTGGTACTGGAGGCGGAAACCGGATTTCACCGCAAGGCCCAGGCCATCAAGGACGCCGACGCCCGGCTGCGCCAGCGCCTGGCGACGGTCGTCTTTGCCGTTTGCTACCCCGAGGGCGTTACGGAGGACAACCTGGCCGATGCAACCCTGACCTGGACGGTTCGGGTGAAGGCCGGGGAGCCGTCGGGTGAATGGTCCGTGGGCGATGTGTCCCAATTGGCCTATGCCGTTCAGCAGACACCCAGGTCTCTCAGCGGGGCGGACATAGCGGCGCAGATGCTGTCCGACGGCTTAGACGCGGCAGTGCAGCGGCTGACCGCGCCGGTGCGCCAAGCCCTGGCGAGAGCGCTTGACCTTCCCGCCACCAGGCCGGACGGCAAAGTGCAAGGCGACCGGTACTTCGTGGCAGCCAAGCGGGGAATGCTGGTGGTGGCGACGGCCACGCTTTTCCACCACCGCCTACAGGGTCATCTCCCCACGCAACGCCCGGACGGTTACGACGGAGATTGGCCTCCGGCCAGCGCCAACGTGTGCGCCGAGCAGGAATCCACCATCAACGCTTTCCGGGAGTCCTGGCGCGGAATCCTGGCCGTGGACTACCGACCGGTGTTCGAGACCGGACGGGCGGCGTTGGCGTCGCTCTCGGCAGACCCCGACACCGGTCAGGCCGTCCGCGGCTTGGCGGAAGTGATAGCTCAGGTCTCAGAACGGGTCACCGGATTGCGCCACGACCTGCTGGGGCGCATTTTCCACCGGGTGCTGGACACCGCCCGCTACGACGGCTCCTTCTACACTTCCACCGCCGCTGCGGTGCTGCTGGCGTCGCTGGCCCTGCGGGAGGGCGAGGTCGATTGGGTAGACGCCAACGCCGTCTCCAACCTGCGAATTTGCGATCCTGCCTGCGGCACCGGGACGCTGCTGATGGCGGCGGCGGAACGCATCCGAGACCTGCGGAACAACGCCGGTTCCGGCGATCCAGACGACGAAGAGGCTCTGGGCCTGATGCTGGTGGAAGACGTGCTGTGGGGATACGACGTGAACCTGACCGCGACTCATATGGCGGCAAGCACCCTGGGCATGTTGTCACCGTCCACCAGGTTCAACCGCATGAACGTGCACCGGGCGATGCTGGGAGTTTTCGACGGCGTGGCCTATTTGGGTTCGCTTGATTTTCTTGGCGGTCAAGCGCGGCTGGCTGCATGGCCGACCACGACCCGTCAGGTGGACAGCGAACAGGGGACCTCGGAGCCTCCCCCGCCGATGGACCTGGTGATCATGAACCCGCCCTTCACCCGCGACAGCCTGCGTCACGACCAGTTCAGCCGGGCAGAAGAGCAGGCCATCAAGCGGCGGGAGAAAGAGGTTCTGGAGGGTCAACCGTACCGGGAAGCCGCCCGGCTCTCCGGCTCCGCCAATGCGTTCATGGTCATGGGAGACCAGATACTGAGGGAAGACGGTGGCACCCTGGCGGTCGTGCTTCCGACTGTAATGGCTACCAATCCTGCGGCGTCTCAGACACGGAGGTACCTTGCCCAGCGATTCCACATCGACACCATTGTCAGTTCCCACGACCCGGACCGCATCTTCTTTTCGGAGAATACCAGCATCGGCGAGATTCTACTGGTCTGCCGTCGATGGATCGACGAGGGTCCCAAGCCTGCGACTCGGGTAATCAACCTGGCGCGCAACCCGGCAACGCCATTGGAGGCGGTGGATACCGCCGCCAGGATCGGAAAGGTTGGCGAAAGCGGAGAGACCGTTTCCCACGACTTCACGTTCCAGCACGTTGCGGCAGAGCGCATCGAGCGTGGCGACTGGTTTGCCGTCAACTTCCTTTCCCCCTTTCTGGTGGATGCCTACCGGACCCTCAGTGAGCGGAATCCCATGTCGGTTCCGAGCGTGCCGCTGGGACAGTTGGCTGAAATCGGGCCGGCGGGTCAACGCATACGGGATGCCTACACCAACTCGGACATGCCCACCGCGTCGGGCCGCCGCGCCTTGTGGTACCACAAGACGGACGTCACCCGGTCAATGATGGCCCAGACCGACGTTTACATCGAGCCGAAGGAAGCGAAGCGGCACCTGGCCGATAGTTATTGGGAACAACGCAGTTCCATGCTTCTGCCCCATCGGTTGCGGCTCAACCTGGCGCGGGTAATCGCAGTTACGCTGACGGAGCCGGCGGTTGGCTCTATCTGGACTCCCTGCCGGCCGAGCGACCCGGGAATCATCAAAGCCCTGTGCCTGTACCTGAACTCCACGCCCGGCCTGCTATCTCTGCTGGGAGCGCGGGACAATCGCGTTCCTTCCTATCCGTCCTTCTCGCTGGACACGCTGCGGTCCCTGCCGGCGCCCGATTTCACGGAGCTCGGCAACGCAGAACGGGATCTGCTTGGCGGTTGGTTCGACTGGCTGGCGAACCAAACCCTGCTGCCCTTTCCAAAGATGCACTACGACCCGGTGCGTCGGCAAATCGACGATGCAGTCAGTCGGGCTCTGGGCCTTGACTCCGAATGGGTTGCCACTCTGCGGCGGGAACTGGCCCGAGAACCCTCGGTGACTGACGCTAAAGCAGGACGTAGCCTGGAATAAATTGGGAATAGCGCCGGAGTCGCAGACTCCGGCCCTCCTTAACTGTAGATGCAGTCTGTGCAATGAAGGTTCCATCAAAATCCATGTTTCATCTGATAACTTGCTCCGTCGTCCGATGCATGGCGCTGATTGCGACCGCCGGGCTGCTATCAGGTGCGGCGTTGGGATGTGGAAGTGAATCCTATCCACAGCCCACACCGGATGCCCAGGCGACCATGGACACTGCGGTCAAGGCGGCGACGCCGACTGCCCCTCCCACGATTGAAGCGACTGCGACAATTGCGGCGGTGATTGCCCCCAGCCAGCCCACGCCCGAGGATGTCGAGAGCCAAGGATTGCCGCCGGATGAACTGCGCCCGGTAAAACTGGGCGACCCGCAGCTGTTCCTTGCTGAACTTTCACTCGGGGAACGCTCCTGCCTGGGCGACAAGGGCATGGGACCCCGCGAGTTGGCGATGCTGTCGAACCCGCCTCCCGGGGGCTCTCCGGAGGTCACAGCGGCCATCGTCAACTGCCTCCAGGACGATACCGTGCTGCGACTTTTCCTCACCCAACTGGTCGGGCAGGTGGAGCCTTTCGAGGTGGAAACCGCCGCCTGCATCCGGGAAGGGTTCGTATCCCTTGACCTGCGGGCGCTGCTGGCGCCCTCCGTCGCCGGACAGGCTCCCGCCAACTCGCTGGCCCTGAGCATGGCTGCCTTGGGCGTTTCCGTGGCCTGCCTAAGCGACGCCGAATGGGAGACCTACGCGCCGCGTCTGGGGATGGCCCCTGGGGACCGTGCCAGGTTCGCCTGCCTGTTGGACGCGCTGGGCGGACCGGCCAGGTTGGTAGAGGTCATGCAGAGCGCCAGCTTGGGGGAGCCAGCACCGGAATTCATCCGTGCCAGCCAAACCTGCGGGTTGGAGAGTTCCGGTCCCACGGGCCAGGGAGGCGCCGGCCAATCAAGGCAAGGCCAACGGGTCATGATAGACCCTGGCCCCGGCACGACGCACATAGACCCCTACTTGTGGGGTCTGCTGCAAAGGCAGGCTGAGGGGCTTTCCGTTCCGGACAGGGTAACCGTCTCCATAGGTTCCTATGCTGAATTTGACATCAACCCGGGTCTTGAGGAATTCATCGAATCCCAGGGGGGAGAGCAAGTGGCGCCCCAAACATGGGACCTGCCCACCCGCCGGGTGTTGGCGGTGGTGCAACGGCCCGACTTGTTTGAGGTGGAGATAGAGCCGGCGCCCGTTTCGGTGGAACCATCCATTAATACTCTGCCCTACGACGCGCTGCGCTCGGTGGTTGCGGCATATGCCAACGGCGTTCCCGCCGAGAGCGCCGCGCAGTACGCCATGATCATCAAGGATGATAG